>JAHWIT010000153.1 GCA_019322455.1 Candidatus Woesearchaeota archaeon | reverse complement strand
TGTTTTTAGTTCTGTCACTCAAATTGATTTTATAATATCAAACCAATCTTCTTTTGCAGATATTTGGACGAATCCATTATGGCAGTTTCCTGATGGGTTGGTGATTCGGATAACTACCAGAACTTTGAACATGGATAGAATTCAATCCATTATAACTTATGTTGATGATTTAATTAAACAACAATATCAACTCAGTTTAAGCTTGTACAATATTCAATATACAGGAACAGGAGATGCTGTAATTTCATTAGCTGCGCCTTTAGATAGTTTCAACATCTTACCGATTTTTGATGATATATTCTCTCCCTACAACACACTTAGTTATGGGAATATGGTATCAACATTAGCTGATATTTTAGATCAAGAACCTCTTATATACGCATTTGGTTATACTTTGAAGCGAAGTCTAGGGAGTGTTAATCGTATAATTAGAAGTGCAATTGTTGGTTTAGAGAATGCAATAGAAGTTAATGATGATTTACACGTGTTTAATGCAAGTTCTGTTCTAGGGACTAAGATAAAACCTAATCCCTATGTTTATGCTTCAACCTTCAATTATCAACTTCCATTTTTTGCAAATATTACAAGTATCTCACCAGTGCCTGATAATTTCGCATCCCAAATGACTGGAACTTTTGAATGGATATTGAAGTATCTAACATTAACAAAATTCGCTAATTTTGATGCTGAAATAATTTATGATCCAAATACACCAAGTGAGTTTAATTATCCCAAAGTAATTGCAACACAGTCGTATTCAGACCAATTGTTAGAGGATTCAGGAATATTGAATATGACTTACAGTGTTAGTAATGTAGGAAATGCTGCAGCGTATAATGCATCTATTGTATTTCCAATTCCTGCGGAATTTGAATCTTTTATTCTCGATGGTACAGAAATACCTATTTTGAATGATACTTATACAATAAACGAATCATTTTCCTCATCTGTTCGTTTGGAAATAGATTATGTTCATCCTTATTATGTTGATATTCCTATTCTCGACATTCGAGGTTGGTATGAATATACTGCAAATGCATCTTTAGCTCGGTGGATGGATAATACTAGCTTTGAGTTGAATGAATATGCTACAGTATATTGTTCCAATGGGATCTCAGCTGATTTGTACAATGCTGTTTATGCACGAATCCAGCCTATTTTAGATACTTATAGTATAATAGAATTATTCCTTCAAATACCATTAATAAAAGAACAACTTGCTCTTGCTGTTGAAGATGCTTATTCCATTGCATTTCCAGAATTCTATGATAATAAAACTCTATTTAATTATAGCTCCTCAAACTTCTCTTATGTTGAAAATATTTTTGGTGGATATTTGGAATGCGAAATTCCCTATCTCGGAATAAATGAAAGCACAAACGTATCTTGGATCATTAGTGACATACCTACATCTAGTGATATCTTTGGAGCATTTTCTATATTTACAGAATTTGAAGGACAAAATGAATATGCTGTTTTTCAAACTTCTGAAAGCGATTACCAAACACTTATGATCGCTCTTTTCGCAGCCCTCAATAATGCTGGAAGGCTTTTAAGCATTTTTGAGCCAAGTCTGGGGTCTTTTGTTTCTCTTGGTAATAGATATCTATACTATGATGCTAATGGAATGGAATATTATGGTTTAACTAATGGTATTAATCTTCAAGTAGGGGATGATGAAGCTGTTTTGGTAAGTTCTCTTAATTCGGAACAGACAACATATAAGGTTGGAGATATAGTTACATTTAATCTAAACATCAGTAATTATGGTTCAATTAATGCATATGATATCCATGTTGATATAATTAACATCAAACTAAACTACCTCTGGCGTCCAACAGATGTAATAGTTGTAAAATCATTTGAGATTGATCAAATAAACTCAGGGGAGGAACTATCTAGAGAATTTTCTGTGCTAGCTAATAGTTATATTGGTTTAAATTCTTATATCGCGCTAATTAGTTTCACATCGGATAAAGGACAACCTCCAACTGAGATAGAAAATCCTTGGACTGGTGATACAACCTTTTGGATTTTCGGAGGAGAAACACATAATATTGTGAGCTCCACGCTAACATTTGGGGTACTTCTACCACCACTTTCTTTACAAAATCAGATTAGACCCAGTTTTCCATTACCTGAAATATCTGTTTCAACTTCATATTCACTATCAGAAAACGAAGAAGAACTGTATGTTGAATACATGATAACAAACGAAGGTTTGTCAGATACAAATGTATCAATTTATCAAATTCTAGATCCCTCAAAATATACACTTGATTCTGTTACTTGCAGTTATTATCACTTGATGAGTCCTCAGGATTTAATCCCAGTATTCAATGTAAAACAAACACACACCATAGTAAGTTTTGCAAATGTTACTCTTTCTCCAGGGGATTATATTAATATAACAGAGACTTATACTGGTCTTTCTGCGAATTTTACAATACCTCCTATTGTAGTCAATTATCAATCAATATATGAAATCTATACAACTGATTATGAAGAAATTAGTTCTCCAACACAAGAACAATCTTCAGAAACAAGTAATCTTTTGATAAAAATGTCCCCATCTAATGTTACAGAAGGTTCACAGAATATCTTTAATTGGGCTGCATTCTCATTCTCTATTTATATCAATATACCAATATCAGAAGAATATACCAAAATAACATTTTCACCACTACATTATATTTATCCTTTAATTAGTGCTGGAATTATTGCTGCAGTAGTTTTAGTTGTTATGTTAATCTCAAGAATAAGAAGAAGATATTGATTTTATCTCATGTCGAAATCTTCTGATGTAAAATTTTTCAAGAAAGCCATAATTTCTTCTTGCATAGCAGAACTTTGTTTTATCGTCATTGTTTGAGCATAAAACATCGAGAACATATCTCCTAATAAGCAGAGAGTGCAGAGATCTGTTGTTAATTCATCATTTGAAAACTTACATGGGAAATTCAGAGGTAGAATCTCACCTTCTGGACTTTTTCGAGTTATTCCTTGCTTCCATTTGCATGTTCGAGGAGAAGACATTTAGTCACCTTTTTAACGGACTTTTCGTTTTACTATTTTAAAGATATTTATCTCTTATTTTTCTCCTAAAACATAAAGTAGTTCTTTTCTTTTTCTCACAAGTTTATTAACTATTAAATTTTAATGTGAACAAGAAGTGTTAAGATGAATTGCCCAGATTGCACAAAGGAATT
>JAHWIT010000152.1 GCA_019322455.1 Candidatus Woesearchaeota archaeon | reverse complement strand
GGTTTTTGAAAAGCATATAATAAAATTGAGTCTGCTGTTTCAGGACCAATTCCTTTTACTGCTAACAATTCTTGTCTTGTTGGGGTTTTGTTTTTTAAGAAAAAATCAGCTATAATCTTTAGTCTTTCTGCTTTTTGATTATAATAACCAGAAGGCCTTATTAAAGAAGCTAGTTTTTTTTGGTTGATATTTTTTATTTTTTTTATATCAATTAATTTTTCTTTATTTAAATTAAATATTGCTTTTTCTACATTTTTCCAAGAAGTATTTTGAGTTAGGATAGCTCCAATTATTATTTCAAATCTCTCTTTATCATTTTTTGGAGCAATGTCATGGTGCTTTGGATGAAGTTCATTTTTTAATGTAGTTGGCCACCATCCCTGCTGTCCAAATTCTTTGAAGAGAATTGAATAGATCTTTTTGATTTGGTTCATTAAAAAAGAAAAGAATGTTTAATATTTATTACTTTCTTATTTAGTTAAGAAATAATAACTGCATTAATAATTCCGTTTTGGCCTGGTCTTGAAGTTACTTTTGCTTTTCCTTTATCTGTCTGTATAATTGTTCCTTTTGTGATTATGTTTCTTCTTGCAAAATGCCTGTTTGCAGGTGTTTCAAGAACAGTGTCAATTGTTGCTTTTGTATATGATTTTGTTTTTGGATCAAGAAGATTAGCTATCTTTGAAGTAAGAAGTTTTACTTTTTTTCTGCTTGCTTTTGTTTTTATTTTTTTATTTTTTGTATCTCCTAATTTTGTTAATGTTGGAAGCCTTCCCATTTCATAGCGTCTTTTACCTCTTGCACTATGATATCTTCCTCCTGTTTGTTTTCTTTTTGATTTACTTTGTACTACAACCATTTTAGAATTGAAAATCTTAATCTCTTTATAAAGCTTTTTGTTAAATAATTCTCTTGTTTTTTTTCGATAAATTTATAAACAAATGGCAATGTTTAAGTTAATCGGGGTGTATTAATATGGCTGAAGCTGCAAGACCTTTAGATGCATTAAATAAAGCAAGAGATAAAAGAGTTATTGTAGAATTAAAGAATAATAAACAATATATTGGCGTATTAAAAGCATTTGATATACATATAAATGTTGTTTTAGAAGATGTTGAAGAAAGAATTGATGGAGAAGTTAAGAGAAAACTTGGTGGTGTGTTTATAAGAGGAGATACAATAACTATAATATCAACTGAATAAATAGAAAATGACAAAAGGAACTCCTTCTATGGGTAAGAAGAGCGGTAAGTCTAATATGATTTACTGCAGAAGATGCGGTAAAAGAGCTTACCATATGAGAAAAAAGAAATGCAGTAGTTGCGGATATGGTAAAAGTTCTAAATTAAGAAGTTATAATTGGAAAAAGAATAAATAAATTCTAAATGATTTATGACTAGTTTAAGTTTATGCATGATTGTTAAAGATGAAGAAGATTTTCTTGAGCAATGTCTTAATTCTATAAAAGATTATGTTGATGAAATTATTATTGTAGATACTGGAAGCACTGATAGAACAATAGAGATTGCTAAGAAGTTTACAGATAAAGTTTATCAACATAAATGGCCTAATGATTTTAGTAAAGCAAGAAATATATCATTAGGTTATGCTACAAAAGAATGGATTTTGGTTTTAGATGCAGATGAAATTATAGATGAAGAAGATTTTAGAAAAATAAGAGAATTAATAAAACAAGATTCTGCTGATGGATTTGTTTTAAATCAAAGGAATTATACAAATAATTCAATTTTAATAGGATGGATATCATGTTTTAAAGAAAACAAATATACAAAAGATTTTCGTGGTTATATGCCTTCAAAATTAGTAAGATTATTTAGAAATAAAGGTTTTAAATTCAAGAATAAAGTTCATGAACTTATTGAGGATTCAATTAAAGAAAAAGAAGGAAAAATAGCAAATACTGACATTCAAATACATCATTATAGTGAGTATAGAACTAAGAAAATAAAAAAGATCAAAGAAAAAAAATATTTTAGATTAGGGGAAGAACAGATAAAAGAAAATCCAAATCAAGCCAGAGCATATTATGAAAAAGGAATAAGATTAATGGTTCAGAATAAATATGAAAAAGCTATCAATAACTTTAAAGAAGTAATCAAATTAGATTCAGATTATAGAAATATATATTATAATTTAGCAAGTGCTTACCATAGTTTAAATAAATTAAATGAAGCTGAAAATAACTTAAAAAGATCTGTTGAAAAAAAGCCAAAACTAGATTCTGCATATAACCTTTTAGGAATAATATATCAAAAACAGGAAAGATATCAAGAAGCTATAGATATCTTATTCAAAGGTATTAAAATTAATAGGAGTGGTCTTTTGCTTCAAACGTTAGGAGGACTTTATGTTAAATTAGAAATATTTGATAAAGCTGTTAAAGCTTTAAAAATGGCATTGAAAATGAATCCAAATAATTTAGGAGCCTTAATAAATTTAGGAGGCGCTTATGTTGGGTTAAAACAGTATGATAATGCTATTATAATACTTAAGAAGATTATAAGTATAGATAACAAAAATTTTGATGTGCATAAAAATCTTGCTTTTGTTTATCTGAAAAATAATGAGAAAAATAAGGCAATTGAGCAATTGAATAGAATGATTGAGATGTTTCCTGAGCAAAAAGGGTCAATTAAAAATTATATAGATTCATTAAAAAATCAATTAAGTAACTAAAATTAAGAAAGCTTTTTAAAGTAAATTCATTTAATAGAATAAAAATGAGAAAAGAAATTTTAATATTATTATTGATTCTATGTATTGTTTTAACTAGCTGCAAGCCAGTTGAAGAAGTTGTTGAAGAAAAAACAATAGAAAAAACTGGACCGACTGAGGTTAAAGAAGAATCTAAGGAAGTTAGAAAGATAGTTAGGCCTCAGCCTATTTTAAGCAAAGAATTAACAGATCTTATTGATAAAACAAATGCTGTTGATTCGTTACAATATTTTTATCATTCTGGCAATGATTATATGAATGTTTATGTTAATAAAGAAGGCAAGATGAAACAGGTTTTTGCTTTAAGAAGTGGGATTTATGAGCCTGGAACACGTTATGATACTGTTTATTTGGATTTAAATAAAAAAACTGCTATAGCTTATTGTGAAAATCCTGATGATTGTGATGAAGAAGAACAAGAAAAAGAGATGGATGTTGATTATGATGATTTTATAACAGAAACTCCTTTTGATGTTCTAGAATCTATTGAATCTGGAGAGATTGGACAAGAAATTAGGATAGATGGAAAAGATGTAGTTGTTGTTGAAACTAAAACAAACGAAGGTTATGATAAAAAGATATTTTTATGGACTTATAAGGGAATACCTTTGAAATATGAAATATGGGATGGAGATGAAAAGATAAAGAGAGTTGATTATGAAAAATTAATTGCTAATGCTGTTAGTTATTCTGATTTGGTTCATTAAAATAGATAGATTTTTAAAGAATTTTAGATATTTCTAATGATTATATTGCTGCGGAGGTATCAAAATCTTAAGATTTTGGAACCTCCTTGCTCATTACATTTGCTGCGGAGGTGCCGGAGTGGCCAAACGGGATAGGCTTAGGTTTCAGTGAATCTTTTTAGCTAATGATGAAAAAGAAACCTAATGGCTTAGTGCCTACAGGGGT
>JAHWIT010000151.1 GCA_019322455.1 Candidatus Woesearchaeota archaeon | reverse complement strand
CTGCAAGGTTGCAAACACTCTCCTCTGTTTGCTGATGTGCCAACCTCCACTTGTGATATAAAACATCGTCCTGAAATACTTAAGCACATTGCTCCATGAATAAAAACCTCTATCTCTATATTAGGGACCTCTTTTTTTATCTTTTTAATATCACTTAAACTACATTCCCTTGCTAATATTATTCTTTTTACTCCTAATTTTTTATAGAATTTAGCAGCTTCTGAATTACTAACACTAGCTTGTGTAGATAAATGAACAGGAATTTTTAACTTCAATGCCTCTCTTATCACAGACATATCCCACGCATGAATTGCATCAACCTTTGATTGCTTAACCGTTTTCAGAATTTGTTTTATTTTATTCAGTTCATTCTCATAAACAATTGTATTTAATGTAAGATAAGCTTTAACATTATTTTTATGACAAATATCCACAACTTTCTTTAGTTCATTTAATTTAAAATTCTTAGCAGCAACTCTCATACTAAATTCCTTTAATCCAAAATATACAGCATCAGCTCCAGAATCAATTGCTGCTCTTAAACTTACAAAATCTTGTACAGGACTTAAGAGTTCAACCATCTTCTCACAAATTCAATTTCTTTTTTATATTCTGTTATATCTCTTGTTCCTATTTGATTTTCAAGAACTATAGGAAATTTTCCTTTTTTTATTATTTCAAAGGGTTTTAGGTATTCTTTATTTAATGCATGCAAAGGAATATGCAAATGATTAAAATAATTTGCACTCAAATGAGTGTAAATAATCTTTTTCTTAAAAGCTTTAAACAAATTATTTAATTCCCCTCCTTCAGAAGCATGAGTTGTATCTAAAATAAATTTAAATGACGGATTTTTTTTGAGAATGTTTCTATAATATTTTATTCCAAATTCATGATGCATTTCCATATTTTCTATACTATATTGATAATTCTTTATGTCAAAAATCTTAAAACTCTTTATCTGATGAGGATGGAGATTTATATTGACAGCATTGATATTATCATATATTTCATAAATCTTATTCATTATTCTTTTGCTTCTTTTGTTGTTTGATAAAAATAACTTCTCCCCATCTAAAATAAAAGGAACATGGATTGTATTGAATTCAAAATTTTTTAGTATCTTAATTGTATCTTTTTTTAATTTAAATGGCAGTAATTCAATTGCATCTCCTATTAAGAATTCAACACCATCAATTTTTAGTTTAGATAATAATCTTACTTCTTTATTTATATCTTCTTTTAAATAAGGATTAAATAAACATCCAGTTGATATACAGATTAATCTTCTCATTCTTCTTCTTTTCTTATCTCATTAATATCTTGAGAAATTTCATTCACCATTTCTTCATCATCTTTTTTAAAAAAATCATTTTCTCTATTTTTAAAATAATTAGGAATCTTAATCTCAATCCATTTATCATAACCTTTTAGATAATTATATAGTTTTTTCCATAACCTCATAATTTAAAACACCCTTTTTTTCATCTGCAAATCTTGGACATGCTGTATTAACCCAGCATTCAATAAATGGAAAATTTTCAAACTCACCAGGATTTATTGTATCAGCTAAAAATATATAACATTTTTTATCCTTTAATTTATTCTTAAGTTCCAAAGCCTTTTTTAATCTTTCTTGTCCTAGTTTTGAACTAACAATTATTCCTATTTCTTTTGAAGATAAAAACTTTACTAAAGCTCCCTTTTGTTGTTTTTTAAGCTTTTCAACTTCTTGTTTTTCTAACTGCTTTGCCTCATTTGTCAAAGGATTAGCCATAACTACTTTTTTTCCTGTTTCTAATTGAACTTCAATTGGATGGAATCTCCCTGATCCCACATAAAGAAAAGCATCAACCTTATCTTTTATTTTTCTTGCAGTACTAACATCACAACCTAGAACTTGTCCTCCAATCTCTGCTTTTATTTTATTCTTTTCTAAAATATTTTTTATCTCCTTTAACTTATGTTTATGCTGTACAGTCGTTACTATTCCAACCTTCTTTGGCAATAACTTTATAGCTTTCTCTACTGCTTTATCTACATCTACATTACTCTTAGCTTCAATAAACAACGCCCTCATATATATAAAAAAAGAAAGAAAAAGCCTTTTTAAGGCTTTCGCAAATACTTTTCTAAAAGCAAATTATTAACATCCTGCTCAAATTTCTTGATCCTTTTTAGACCTTCTTCATATTGTCCTTGATCAATATTACTTGCTTTTAAATCTTGATCAAAATTTCTATAAATATTTTCATGTACTTTAAATTCAACATCATCTCCACTTGCTAGTCTATCACTTCTAAGTTTTTCTCCATTACTCATAAATCTACTAAATGTCAAATCAAATTTATACAGATTTCTAGAACGATAACTATGAGTTCTTTTTAATATTCCATGGTTTAACCATCCTCCTACTAATCCATTAATAAGCATTTGTAATTCCTTGTCATCTTTCACAATCTTATTATAAATCTCTTCTCTTAAATCTCTTGAAAGCTGCCATCTACTACCAGAATATTCCTTTTCCCATGTCTCTCTTCTTTTTTCTGCAGTTGCATACAAAGGATTATCTTTATATTTCTGAATTTTGTCGTAAATATTATCAATTCTTTCTTTTAATCCTTTTGAGAAAACAACTCTATCAAAATATTTTTTTCCATATCCTAAATTAGATGGTATATCAAACCTTTTCTCGTCAATTAATCTTAAGTTTCCTATATTCAATGAATTTAATCTCTTCAAAAACTCTTCATCAACCTCAACTCCTGCTTCAATGTCTTTTACTGCTTTTTCAATTCTTTCAACATTAACTGCTCTGATTTTATATCCTTTTCTTTTTCTTACAAAGCTTAATTTAATTCTCTTTCTCATATATTCTGCTTTTTCTATTGATTCTGGAGTTACTCCCATATCAGAGCTATAAGTTGTATCTTTGAGTCTTCCACCATCATCTTCAACATAAAGAACCTTTCCTTTTGCTTCCAATTTAGCCTTATTTTTCTTAATTTGTGCAAAATCTTTCTCTTCTAATTTAGTATGCTTCAAGACCCTTTCAAGATCATTGTAAACTCTATTAATTACTCCAAAAAATCTTTTAGGAACATACATCTTATCTCTAACTTCAACTTCTTTTAATCTTTCCTCAGGTTTTCCCTCAATATATTTTATATTTATAAAATCTGATTTAGAATATTCTTCAATCTTTGCTAATCTTTCTATTGTCTTTTCATCTAATTCAACAACTTCTTCTTTCTGTAATCTTTCAAAGTTCCTTGCTAAATGATTCAAATACTTTATAGCTAACAATCCATTATCATATGCTTCTCTTAATGTTTCTGCATGAGACTTCTGGAATTTTTGGAAAGCTTCATTTTCAACACCTTGTGCATTTACAATCATATCTATAACTTTAGTAGGGCTTTCTTCAATTCCAGTTAATGTTTGAAAACTTTCTTCTAGATGTTCTCTTAAGAAATATTTCTGTTTGATAATTGCTCCCTTTAATAATTCATCTTCTGTTTTTGCAAATTTTCTTCTTGCATATCTTACCTTTCTTCCAATTTCAATAATAATAGGAGCAATATCTCTAAATCCTCTAATACTAAACATTCTTAGATAATTTTCTCTTTCAGTTCTTCTGCCCATCTTGCTTCTCTTTTCAAAACTTTTTAGAGCAAGATAATCTCCTTTAGTTAAATCAGGTGGATTCACAATCCTTTGGTGTTTTCTATAATCAGCTGCAAGCTCATCTTTTACTTCATCATAAAAAGACTTTGCTTCTCCTTCATCAGAATCAGGTGAATCAAATACTTCTTTCAAAAGATAATTCCAGCTTCTTCCAACTCCATATCTTTGTGCTAATTCTCTATTAGCTTCTAATCTTGTATTTTCTATATCTGGAAAATGTAATTTTATTCCTAATCCTTCTAAAAAAGTTAAATGGCTTTGTTTTAATTTATCTCTTATTGTAGCTTTCTCTAATTTATTTCTACTTCTAAATCTTGTTCCTGGTCTAACATAATGTTGATCTAGATTAAGTCTTCCAAATCTTTTTATCAATGGGTCACTACTACTTAATCCATCAAGATATAATAAATCGTCTTTTATTCCACCAATAACTGCTCTTGTTTCAAGTTGTCTATATTCATATGAATAAGTTGTTAATGCACTCAATTCTTCTTTAGTTAAAAGATGTGCTGCATTTTCTAATTTATAATAAGCATCAACTATTTCTTTATTCTTTATTGACTTTTCTTTAATACCTTCTCTAAACCAATTTGCAAAACTATTCTTTTTTCCAGGATCAAGTTCAAATAAAACATTTTTATCTGAAAATACCTTACTTTCTTTCATCAATTCACTTATTTGTCTAAACTGTTCTGGATCTATTTTATATCTTCTTAATGCCTCTTCAACTTCAGCGGAAACATTATCAACCATTTCTTCTAATTCTTTTCTTTTTCTTTTCTTGCCTTCCTTAACTGTTTTTTTCATATCTTTATATCCAAAATCAGAAAGCAAATCAGGAAAATGTGCATAACAATCCTTTCCTAATAAGAATTCAACATTTGATTTTCTAGTTACTCCACTAACAGGAACTTTATCTCTTATCTTTCCATGAACTTGAGATTCCATTCCTCCTTTTCTAGAAACTCCCCTTATTCTCATTCTATATGCTTCTTTGCTTAATCCTTGGCCGCAAACACATCTTGCCTTAACATTTCTTTGATAATCCACAGGATCAACATTTAATACCTCTACAAAGGACCTTTCAGGAAACTCAATAGATAATCCCTTAAGCAAAGAAAGCTTAGAAGTATCATTTGCTTTGTCATATTTTTCTATAGTTTTCCAAGCTTCTTTTCCCCAATCTGTTCTTCTATCTACTCTTTGTATTAGAAATTCATAAAGCTCAGTTGCATTTTCAGTTTTTCTTCTTTTAGCCATATTAACCACCTAATTTTAGTTGTATTTAAAGATTAGTAGTTATTTCAACTACGAGAAATCAAAGCTCTATGAGCACTAACCAAAAACAATCCGCTCAATTATTTAATCTTTGCCCCGCAATCTATGCAGCACTTATCATCATTGCCAACATAAACCTTTCCGCATAAAGGGCATTTCTTCATTTTAATGTTAGTAAGTTAAAGAATGATATAAACAATATTCCTCCTCAAAAGGAGGAAATATTTAAATACAACTTATACTTATTATATAGTATGGAAATAAGTTTATTAGAAAAAATAGGATTAACAAAGAATGAAATATCTATTTATTTATCTTTATTAGAATTAGGAACCATAACAACAGGCCCTTTAGCAAAGAAATCAGGGCTTCATACTTCCCGTGTTTATGAATCTCTAAATAAATTAATAGAAAAAGGCTTAGTTAGTTTTGTAATAAAAGCAAATAGAAAATATTTTTCAGCAGCAGATCCAGATAAAATATTAGATATAATTGAAGAAGAAAAAAGACAAGCACAGCAATTGCTTCCTCAATTAAAATTATTAAAAAGAGAAAAAGCAATTGAAGAAAAATCAACTGTTTATGAAGGCTATAAAGGAGTAAAATCTGTATATGATAATATTGTAAGAACACTAAACAAAGGAGATGAAATCTTAGTATTTGGAGCTAGGGGAGCAGATGAATCATTTATGTCTAAAACCTTTTTCAAAGAATACACAAAAAGAAGAGTTGCAAAAGGTATTAAAATGAAAATGATATTCAACAATGATGCAAGAGATACAGGAAAATATTATTCTAAATTGCCAAATACAGAAGTAAAATACATGCCAAAGGACATGAAAACTCCTGCAGCAGTTGATATTTATGCAAACAATGTTGGAACCTTAATTCTAAAGCCAAAACCAATGGTATTCTTAATAACTTCAAAAGAAGTTGCAGATTCTTACAAAGAATTCTTTAAACTATTTTGGAAAATATGTAAGAAATAAAAAAACAAAAATATGAATTTTTTAGAATTAGAATCGTCTTTTTTTTCTAAAACATTCTTTGCAGTAAACAGGCTTGCCTTCTGTAGGCTTGAATGGTACTTCACATTCCTGGCTGCATTCAGAGCAAATTGCTTTATGCATTTCTCTTGGCCCAAAATTTCCTCTAAAGCCGCCTCCTCTTGGCTTATTAAAACCACCTTCTCGTGGTCTTCTGTTAAAACCACCTTCTCGTGGTCTTCTGTTAAATTCTCCCATGTTTGTTTCCTCCTTATAAATAAACCCAAAAGAAATTTTTAGGTTTCTTGTATGTTATTCTGATTGAATAATCAGTTGTTTATAAACTTTTACTTTTTATTCTAAAAATATCAAACGCATAGAAACATTTTTATAACTTAAGTATATCTTCAAAATCATGGCATTAGTAGATATTTTAGACACAATAGCTCAATTTGGAATGCTGATTTTTGGAGTTTCTGCAATTTTATTAGTTGCCCATAAAAACAAATGGGGTTTTATTGTTGGCTTATTATCTCAACCATTCTTTTTTATAACTTCTTATATCCACAAACAATGGGGATTATTTATCCTTGCCATAGCTTATACAGCTAGTTGGATATATGGAATATACATGTGGTTCTACAAACATCAGAAAGTATAAACTTTACCTAGAAGCATCAGCCTGTCTTTCAAGCTCTAACTTTTTGCTAATAGCCACAGAACTCTGACTCAAATTATAAGCATTAATTATCTCATCAGCTAAACAATCTTCAATTGCCTTTTTGCTGTTAAATGATTTT
>JAHWIT010000150.1 GCA_019322455.1 Candidatus Woesearchaeota archaeon | reverse complement strand
AGCGATCATAAATTATATTACAAAAAAGCACTTACCTTGTGAAATAGAAACCTTTATTCATGGAGCAATGTGCGTAAGTATTTCAGGAAGATGTTTTATATCACAATTTGAGTTTGGCAAATCAGCAAACAGAGGAGAGTGTTTGCAACCTTGCAGAAGAGAATATATTATAGAAGATGAAGAAGGAAAGAGATTAAAATTAGGAAAGAATCATGTAATGAGTCCAAAGGATTTGTGTACATTGCCTTTTATTGACAAATTAATCAAGATAGGAGTTGATGCATTTAAGATAGAAGGAAGAAACAGAAGCCCTGAATATGTGAAAACAGTTACAGAGGTTTATAGAGAAGCAATTAACAATAAAAATTTTGATAAGAAAAGATTATTAGAAAAATTAAAAACAGTTTATAATAGAGGATTTAGTTCTGGTTTCTTTTTTGGAATACCTAGTAAAGATGATTGGGCTAATGTTTATGGAAGCAAAGCAACCACAAGAAAGCAATATGTTGGAAAGATAATACATTTCTATAATAAAATAAACGTAGCTGAAGTTAAGATTGAATCTAAAGGGTTAAAAATAGGAGACAAACTGATGATACAAGGACCTACAAGTGGTGTTTTTGAACAAAAATTGGATTCTATGGAAATAAAACATAATAAAATAAAACAAGCAAAAAAAGGAAAAGTTGTTGCTGTAAAATTAAGAAACGTTGCAAGAAAGAATGACAG
The DNA here is from genome assembly GCA_019322455.1 of Candidatus Woesearchaeota archaeon. Taxonomy (GTDB): domain Archaea; phylum Nanobdellota; class Nanobdellia; order Woesearchaeales; family WJKL01; genus JAHWIB01. The sequence continues at coordinate 4,675 of JAHWIT010000150.1, read as the reverse complement.
AGATTACATAATAACAAAGTAGTAAATTTCTCCGACGATTTATGCACGGAGATAAAACAAAACATACAAAAATATTCTATTTTTGAGGTTTCGAAATTTTGTATAATTCCGAAACATACAAAAATATTCTATTTTTGAAGTTACGAAAATTAAATATTTCACTTCGTCGTAGAGAAAAATGATAATCAAATATGCACGAGAAATTTTCGTAACATTTAAATACTTAAACGCTTTTATAAAATAAAATCAGACGAATTCTCGTCTAAGAAAAATAAAATGTGGGGTGTTTTAAAAAATGGCAACAAAAGTAGAAAAAGTTGGCGTTAAGAAAGAAAAGGGATATCTATATTTTATAGACAAGAAAGGTAATGTAGCAAGAGCAAAGATGGCTAGAGGAAAAAAGAAAGGAAAAGCAAAGATACAAGTTGTAGCAAAGGTTGGTGTAAAGAAAAAGGTTGGATTTCTATATTTCATTGACAAGCAAGGAGATGTTTCTTGCGCAAAGATGGTAAGAGGCGGTAAAAAGAAAAAGAAAGCTAAGAAAAAGAGATAAATTTTTTATTCTCTTTTTTATTTAATTTTTTTAACAATTTCTATATCTTTTAATAAATTCTTTGCATGTTCTGTTATTCTTTTCTTTGTGTTTGTTAAGAGTTCTTTTGAAGAATTTGATTTTTTCTTAATTGAATAAGCAATGTCTTCTTCTAAAAGATATAAAAGAGGATTTATTTTATCAAAATGTTCTTCAAGTTTATTTATGGCTATTATAACGTCGAGTTCTATTTTTTTTAGGTCATTTAATAATTTTTCAGCATTTTCAGTTATTTGATCAATATTATTTAATGTTAGTTTCTTTAGAACTGATTCTATTTTAGCTGTTTCTATTCCAAATTTTTTTATTTCTTCTGATATGATTGTTTTTTTACTTTTTTCAGGATATTTTTCCAGAACCTCTTCTTCTGCTCTTGATGCTTCATATAATCTTCTTGCTGCTGTTTTTATATCTTCTTTGACTAGATTAATTTTGTTTAAGAGCATTTGAGAAAGTTTTTTATCTTCTAAACTCTGAATTTGTTTAATAAGATTGTTTAATCCTTTGCTTTCTTTATAGATAACAGCATCTGCGTTAAATATTATTTTTTCTAAAATTTTTGTAGCAAAATCTATTTTGTTAAAAAGATGTGTTATTTTAGATGAAATAGATTTGTTTATTTTTGAAACTGCTTCTTCATTTTGTTTGTAGAAATCTTTGATTTTTGGTTTTTCTTTTAGTTTTGTTGCGTATACTGCAAGTTTAGTAAGTTCTATATTTGCTTTTTTTAATTGCTCAAATTCAGATTTTATTTGCACTGAAATATCTTTTATAGATGTTATAGTTGTTTTTAGTTTGCCTGTGTTTTTTTCTATACTTTTAGATAACATTGAAGAAGGAAATAAACTCCTAATAGTATAATTGTAAAAGCACATCTTATCACTTATTATTTTAAGAGGATATTTAAACTTTTCTTATTTAAGTAATGATTTCTATTCTATTTACTGCTTTTTGCTCTGTTAAAGCAGAGCCAATCCCTTTTCCTATTAAAAAGAAATTTTCAGAAAACACTCCTGTAAGAATTTCCATTAGTGTTTTTGGTTTTTCATATTCTGCAAATTCAACTTTCGTTAGATTAAGCTGCTGTTTAATTAACTCTTTAGCTGTTTCTTTGTCTCCTAATGAATCAATTAAACCAAGTTGAAGAGCTTCAGAGCCAAAATAAAATTCTCCTGTAGAAATTTCTCTTATTCTTTCAACAGGCATGTTTCTATTAGTAGCTATTTCTTTTATAAAAGATTCATGAAGTTTGTTTAATTTGTTTTGTAAGATTTCTCTTTCATCAAAAGGCAAATGCTTTAAAGGAGATCCCATGTCTTTGTACTTGCCTGCTACTAATCTTTGATAAGTCATATTATATCTTTCAAGCAAGCCTGCAAATTCTATGTAAGAAGCAATAACACCAATCGATCCTGTTATTGAAAATTCATTAGCAATTATATGATCTGTTGCAGAAGCAATCCAATAACCGCCTGAAGCTCCTACTTCCCTGATTAAAGCATAGGTTGTTTTATTGGCTCTTTTAACTGCATCTGCTATTTCTTTTGATGCTACTGCACCTCCTCCTGGAGAATTTATTTCAAAAAGAATTGCTTTTACTGAAGGGCTTTTATCTGCTTTTTCTATAAATTCAATTATTTCTGTTGAGCTTGCTCCTTTTACACCAAAAGACTGAAAACCTTCTGCAGTTATTATTCCTTTTACTGGGATTAGTGCAACATTGCCTGATGGTCCTTCTATTTTAAAGAACGAAGATATTATAAAAGAAATAATCCAACTTATTATGAAAAAGATTATTAAGATAGTGATAACTGTTTTCCACCTGCTTTTTTCTTTTGGCATGTTTTTAGACATTTTATTTTATGTTATATAAACTTAATGATTTATTTAATATAATATTTTTCTACAACTAATATTCTAGTAAATTTTTCCATTAATCTTTGATTGTTTGGAGTCATTATCATATATACTGGGTCTATTATCCATAATAAAATAAAAGGGAAAAACGGCAAAAATGTTAAATTAGATATAAGATAATTTCTAAATCTTAATTCTTTACCTCTTTCTTTAGTTATGTATTGTTTCATTAGCATCTTTCCTGGTGTTTGTTGTGTGAGATATTCAAAAAATGTAAAATACGCTACAGTCAATATACCAATTGTAAGAGACAATATTGTAAGTGCAGTAGTTATTGTTGGATTGGATTGTATATACTGATAGGTTTCTGCAAAAGATGATGTTTCTGGTATTATTTTTTTCAATATATTTCCAAAAGGATAAACTACAACAAAATTTATTATAAATAAATCTATAAAATAAGATATAAATCTTTTAATCAAAGAAGCTGGTGCAATAAAAGATTTTTCTTTTGGTAAATTTAATTTATTACCTCTTTTTTTCATTGTTTATTAGATTTTTTTAATGATATAAAAAACTTATTATTTAGATATTTTACGTAACGCTTATAAATGATATATAATTTCTAGATTGAATATGAGTAAAAAGAAAGAAGAACAAGCAAGACAAGAAGCAATTCAGCAACAGATTAGCAGAATAAGGCTTCCTCGAGGAAGACAGTGTTTTGGTATTATTGAGCAAAGACTTGGTGGAAGTAGAATGAGAGTAAGATGCTTGGATGGTAAAACAAGAATCTGCAGGATTCCTGGAAGATTAAGAAGAACATTGTGGGTTAGAGAAAGGGATGTTGTTATTGTTGAACCCTGGGAATTAGGTGGAGAAGATAAAGGAGATATTGTTTACAAGTATACTAAAAGCCAGATTCAGTTCTTGAAGAAAAAGGGTTATTTACAGAAGATTGAAGATTTAGAAGAATTTTGATTCTAACAAAAATTTGTTTACAAATTTTTGAAATTTGCAAATTGTTACTATTCTATAATAGAAATATTTATATAGAAGTTTAGGTTAATTTATAGTATGGGGGAAAGAAATAGAAGTATATTTGTTGTAATGTTAGTTATTATGCTTGTTCTTTTTTTGAGTTTAATCAGTATTATTTTTGATTTAACAGGAGCATTTTTTGTTTTTGAATTTTTATTATTGCTTCTTTTTTTATTATTTGGAGTTGTATTTACAATTGGGACTTATATCAGCAAGGGAAGTTGGTTATGGTCTGGATTGCTTGTTTTTTTTGGAGCAAATTTGATTAATCTAAGTGGTTTATATTTAGGAAATATTAGTTTTAGCAAGATTCTTTTTTCTTTAACAGTTGGAGTATTAGGATTCTTAATAGCAATGATTAAGAAAAGGTCTGTTGAAGAAGATGATTTGGAAACTGAAGATTATAGTAATGTTGAAACAAAACCTGAAGAGAAGATTGAAGAGAAGAAAGAAGTAAAAGAAGATATTAAAACAAATTTTATTCCTGGTAAATATATTGCAAGTGAAACAGGAAAAAAGTATCATATTCCAAAATGTGACTGGGCAAAAAAGATTAGTAAGAAAAATATTGTATGGTTGAATGATAAACAAGAAGCAAGGAAAAAAGGATACAAAGCCTGCAAATGTGTTAAGTGATTATTCTTTTTTAATTAGATAAATAATTAATCCAATAATTCCAATTGTTATTGCTGAATCTGCCAGATTAAAAGCAGGCCATATTTTAAAATTAAGAAAATCAATAACATAACCAAATCTTATTCTATCTATAAGATTTCCTAATGTTCCTCCTAAAACTAAAGCAACAAATATTTGGATTATTTTTTCTTTTGGAATTTTATCATACATATATAAAATAACTCCAATAATAATTATTGAAAACCAGATTAATAATTGTGATGCATTCTGAAACAAGCCAAATGCTGCTCCATAATTATGAATATGTGTTAAAGAAAATATTTTTGGAATAATTTTTATAGAAGAGTTTAATGGAATTTTTTTTATTATTATAAATTTGATTAATTGATCCAATATTATAATTGATAATGAAATAAGAAAGATGATTAATGCTTTTTTCTTATCAGTAGATTTCATGTTCACCATGAGCAATTTTTTCTAAGTTATTAAGTCGTTGGTTTATGTTGTCTAAAATAGCTTTAAGAGCATCAAGTTTTGCTGATATTAATT
>JAHWIT010000149.1 GCA_019322455.1 Candidatus Woesearchaeota archaeon | reverse complement strand
TATGAGCACTGATTATGATTGCTGGAAAGAGGATGAAGAGCCTGTTACATGGGAGGCTGTTTTAGAAATATTCAAGCAAAATGCTGAGAATGTTACTAATTTATTAGTTAATACTATACCAAAGATAAAATGAAAATTATACTAGCCACAACTTCTCCTTATAGGATTGAAGCAATGAAATTTACAGGAATTCCTTTTGAAGCAAAAGGAAGTGGTATAGAGGAAAAGTTTGAAGGAAGGCCGGATGATCCAAAAGAATTAGTAAAACTTTTATCTAAATTAAAAGCAGAAGCTGTTGCAAAGAATTGTCCAGATTCTCTAGTTATTGGATTTGATAGTGTTGCTTATTTTGAGGGAAAGATTTTAGAGAAACCAAAATCTTATGAAGAAGCTTTTTCAAGATTAGAAATGCTTTCTGGAAATTCCCATGAGTTTTATACTGGAATTACTTTGATCAATACAAAGACAAATAAAATTAAACAGGAAACTGTAAGAACCAAAATTGATTTCAGAAATTTAAGCGAAGAGGAGATAAAGAAATATATTGAGGAGGATAAATACCATAATAAATATGCATCTGGTTATGATCCTCTTGCTAACAGAAGCGCGACATTTATTGAAAAATTTGAAGGAGATCCTCATAATATTTTAAGAGGAATTCCTTTAGCAACTGTAATTAGAATGATAAAAGAGGCTGAAAAATGAAAATAACTATTACTGGAAGTGTAAAATTTGCTAAAGAAATAGTTGAAATTTATCATAAACTTAAGGAATTAGGTCATGAACCATTGATGCATAAAGATATGTTTGGAATTGCCGATGGAACTGCAAAGGAATTGGTTGAAGGAATATCTAAAGATCACAGTGAAATAAAAAGAAAACACAATTTCATAAAATGGTGGCATGATTGCATTAAAAGTGGAGACGCTGTTCTAGTTTGTAATTTTGATAAAAATGGAATAAGGAATTATATTGGTGGAAATACGTTGATGGAAATAGGTTTTGCTCATGTTAATGACAAAAAGGTTTTTTTATTAAATCCAGTGCCAGAAGATGTTTCTTATGCTGATGAAATAAAAGCAATGGTTGATGTTATTATAGATGGAAATTTAGAAAAGGTGAAATAATGGGAATACAAGTTGAGTTTAATCCAGATTTGTGTTTAAGGAATATTAATGAGTTTAAAGAAGGAAGAAGAAAAAAAGAAGAATGTATTCCTGAAGATTTAGAAGCAGGGAAAATATATGAATTCCTAAAAAAAGACCAAAGAAATTTTTGGTTGTTAGGAGAGATTCCTTTTAGAGAAACAAAAGGAGATGGTATTTTGGGAAAACCCATTGCAAGCGTTATAATCTTAGAAACAACTCATTTTTTAGAGAATAATGCAATGTATACAAAAGGGAAGTACAAAGTAGTTGATGTATTTGATCCAAATGATAAAACACCAAAATTTGATGGTTTAGATAGAATTTAGGAGGAAATAATATGCCACATATTGTTAAATCAAAAATAAGAACAGTGCCTCATTGGCCAAAGCAAGGAATAATGTTTAGGGATATTACAACTTTATTGAAGGATAAAGAAGGATATAATCATATGATTGATTTACTTGTTGAAAGATATAAAGATATGAAAGTAGATGTTGTTGCTGGAATTGAATCAAGGGGCTTTATTACTGGAAGTGTTTTAGCGCACAGACTAGGGGTTGGATTTGTTCCAATAAGAAAGCCTGGGAAACTGCCTGCTGAAACTGTTTCTGAGGAATATGAATTAGAGTATGGAAAGGATAAGATTGAAGTTCATACTGATGCTATTAACAAAGGAGATAAGGTATTGTTAGTGGATGATTTGGTAGCTACTTCAGGTACTGCGGTTGCTGCTGCAAATCTTATCAAAAAACTTGGAGGAGAAATTGTTGAATGTTCTTTTATTGTAGAACTTCCTGATCTTAAAGGCAGAGAAAAACTGGAGAAAAAAGGATTAAAAGTATTTTCTTTAGTTCAATTTGAAGGAGAATAAAGTTAAGTTTTTATAGTATTTCTTTTTTTATATTATTAGGTGATAGATTGATTAATATATCAATAGAAAAGATTAGAGCACCAATTGAGAAACAAAGGGTCGAACTAGTCGAGAGGAAATTTTAGTAGAGAATTTCTATTAAATCCTTAGAGGACTAGGACATCCTGATTATATTTGTGATTTGTGCTGTGAAGCTGTAAGCAGAGCTCTTTCTCAGGAATATATTAAGAGATTTGGAATAGTACTGCATCATAATGTTGACAAAGGTTTATTAGTTGCTGGCAGATCTGCTCCAAAGTTTGGCGGTGGAAAGGTTTTAGAACCAATTAAGTTGACAATTGCTGGAAGAGCTACATCTAGAGTTGGAAGCAAAAGGATTGATGTGAAAACAATTGCATTAAAAGCTGTTTGGAGAGAACTTAAAAGATTTAGATATCTTGTAGACAAAGATATTAAGATAATAATTGATATTAAAGAAGGTGCTGCTAATCTTCAAGAGGTTTTTAAGAAGGATGTTGCTGTTGCAAATGATACTAGTTTTGGAGTTGGCCATTATCCTTTGTCTAGATTAGAATGGGTTGTTAAGCATGTTGCTTATTTGCTTAATTCAAGATTATTTTTGAATAAATTCAAGGCTGTTGGAGAAGAT
>JAHWIT010000148.1 GCA_019322455.1 Candidatus Woesearchaeota archaeon | reverse complement strand
CTTTCTTCAATGATAAAGCATATTATGAATTTATCTGAAACAAAATTTACTTTTTGTATTTTGTAATTTTGATATGTCTGCCTGTTTTAATAATCCTAACCATCTCTTGTTCACCAATATCTCTTATTTTTTCCAAAACCTTATTAGGAATATCTACTTTGAATTTCTGTTTTAGTTCAAATAAAAAATCAAATAAGAATACAGGAAAAACATCTCCTCCAATTTTAGTTTGATGTAAACTTTCCTTAATTATCACGACCCAATCAATATTAAATCTTTTTATTAATTCAAAAGCGTCTTCCCTGTCTTTCTCTCTTTCAGTAGCGCATTTAAGCAGAATGATATCTTCAGGACTAATAGTTTTTATTATTAAATTTTCAAATTCATGTATTTCTCTTGCTCTTTCTAATATTGAATCAGAAATTTTAAAAGATATTACCTCTTTTAGAAAAAGATCAAATCTGGTATCTCTGCCCTCCATCATTACAGGTTTTTTCTCAGCAACTTCATAGTGTTCAAAAATTTTAACAATATTCTTCTTTTCATTAAAGCCAATTTTATAAAGAGTTTTTTTAATCAGATCAAAATCTTTTTTTTCCATAAAAACCAAATCAACATCTTTTGTTGTTTCTTTAGCGCCATAAAACATCATTGCAGACCCGCCGATAGCAAAGCATTCTATCTTTTTTTTCAATTCCCGGCCTATCAGCTTAAATAATTCTATCTGTTCTTTAAATGTGATCATTCTTTATACACCTCTAAATCAGCTTTATTAAAAGGAATATAAACTTTCCATATTTTTTCTATATTCTTAAAATCTTTGCTTTTTATTCTATCTATGATATACTTACCATCAACCTTGCTTTTTAATAAAGATTTTCTAGTTCTTTCATCCATTCGTTTAACCCTAAAACTTTTTCTAGCTATATCATATAAAGCTCCTATTTTACGACCAATATTTTCTTTTTTTGATAATTTATTAATTAACTGCCAATTTTCAATTTTATTAAACAAACCTAAGGCAGCTAAAATAACCCTAAATCCCTTAGTCTTTATAGCTCTAATGATTGCTTCTTCTACTGTTAATTTATGTGCATACACTTTATGTTCATATCTGCCAATGATTTTTACTTTTGAATGTTTATTTATAATTTCATATAGACCAGGATATCCAACTTTTTTTTTTATCGCAGGACTTATTTTATACATTCTTATTCTCCTTTTGCCGTACATCGTCTCTAAGAATCCCTTTTTTCGGAGCATAGAAATATAGTTTATAGCTGTTCTCTTATCTATCTTTAATAATTTGCATATAGATGATACTGTTTGCAAGCCTTCAATTCTTTTAGCAAGTTTTTCTAAATTCATTCTACATCACTAAAATTATTTTCAAAGTGTGATGTATACGAATTAATATATAAACTTTTCTATTTTTAGCTATATTTTCGATATTGAAAATAAATACAATCAACGCTCGCCCACAACTGTTTGCAGGTGAAGTTAGGCGAGCCAGGCAAACGCATCATACACATCTTAGATAACTCTCTTTGAGAGCACCCATACACTAATTCCGCCATCTCAGCTCCTCAGGACTAAGAATTCAGCAATCAGTTGTCCCAAATTCGTCAGATAAAAAAAATATTAATAAACCTAAAAAATTATTATTTTTTCCTAAGCTTTCATATTCTTTTAGTATATTTTCTTTTAATTATTCATCCAAAAACACCATGTCCACTATCCTCTGGCTTATATCCCATACTTTCATAAAGTTCACGTATTTTCTTTACCAAATTATCTATTACTTTAAGATCACTTCCATTAGCCACAAATAGATTTGTAGAATATGGACTTTTCTTATGATCAAATTCAATTATAGTAACATAAAGCAAACCAACATTTCTTGATTTATAAAATTGTAAACGTCCTGTAAGCCCAATTTTAGGGTGACCAGTGTTATCTCTTTCTATGCCTTCTGATCTCAATAAACCCTCAAGTAGATCCCTCTCATAGTCATCACTATCTACTTTTACTATTCTTTTTGTATTAGAATATACTACTGTTGCCATGGCTTGGGCAAATGTGAGTAGTATTTAAATCTTCTATTATTCGTGCAATAAGGCAAACTGTATCAAGTTGCAGCAATACAGGTTTGCCCTTATAACGCTCGCCCATAACATATTCATGTTAAGAGAACCCATACATCAATTCCACCACTACAGCCCCTCAAACCCAAGAATTCTCAAAACACCTGTCCCAAATTCGTCAGATAAAAAATCTTCTCAAACACTTAAAAAATCATAACCTAAACTCAATATCTTTACTTTCAACATTCTCATTAATCTTCTTAATTAAATCAGTTAATTTAACTCCAAACTTCAATTTTCCATCTTTGTTTGTTCTGACTGCAACTGTGTTTGCTTTTTTTTCTTATTACCCCGAAAACACGAAAGTTATTTAAATCTCTAAATCTATACATATACTATGATTCACACAACAGATACACCTCTCGAAGCAGGTTCGGAAATTATTGCATTTCATGATAGAATGCTCGCTAAAGGCAAAGCTTTCTATGGCATGGCTGTCCAACCCCCAAAAGGAAAGGAGGTGGTAGTAAGGGGAGAACTTGAAAGAATATTATCACGCCACGGCTATGTTCCAAGAATAATCAACATCAATGACCATCTTGTTTTTGAGGGCGAATACTCGCCAGAAGCAATGGAAGCAGTAAGAAAATATCTCACAAATATAGAAAACCAAACACCTTCACCGCCTGTTATGAGAAGAGGGAATTACTTCGAGATGGCAGCATATAAGTGGCTTGACGGAGTAGTCCAAAGGCCAAAATTTAACGGACGTCAGAGATAAGCGCTAAAAACCTTCTCTTTCTTTCTGGGTCATTATATATCATTGAATATAAATTGTCTGCAAGCCTTGCAAGTATTCTTGTATCACTCGTGGTTAACTCTCTCCTTGCAAATTCACACTGGAATAGGAATTTTTTCTAATTTGGAATCTCTTATTACCTCTATTAACATTTCTTCAATACCCTGCCTCAATTCCGCCATCTCAACCTTTCTCCTCTTGAAATTCAAACAAATGCTGTCCCAAATTCGTCAGATAAAAAACTTTAATTTTTCCCTAACTTTTATAAAAAACTCATATTATATTTGATTAAAATGGATGACTATGACTTAAAAGGACCAGGAGGCCAATATTTTGGAAAAGACATTACTGATGAAGAAAAGGCTGATGCAGATGATGTGCTGTATAAGGCTATGATAGAACTAGGGGTTGGCCCTATCCAGGAAGCACTTAGGAGAATGGAGCAGGAAAACCCTTCTGAAAGCTTAACTTGCAGAATAAAAGACCCATATTTCAATCTATAAAACTTTTCCACGCTCGCCCACAGCTATTTGCAGGTAAAGTTAGGCGAGCCAGGCAAACGCGCAAAAAAAAATCAAAGTTTTATAAATAACTAATTATTTTCTATATCAAATAAAATGAATCGCAGATTGTTTTTAGGAATTACTGGAGGCAGTGCTGCTGTTTTAGCAGGCGGAGGAGCAGTATTATGGGCTTTGTCAGATGATGATTTTTCTAAGGAAGCTTCAAGATTAAGGAAGCAGTGGGAGCCTGTGCTTAATTTAGAAGGAAAAATACTAAGCAATGAAATACTTAACAGCTATCCTGTTATTAGGAAAGCAAGTAAAGAAAAGAAGTTATCACCCACTGAAGTAGAAAAGAGAAAGAAAGAATTTGAAGAGTTTTCATACACTCTTGACCCTTCTAAATACACTGAGAGTTTGTTTCATGATTTCTTTTTGCATGCAATACGTTACAGAGAGAGTTATTTAAATCCATATATAGTTGCTCAGGCTTTTGGAGTGGATTCCCAGCACTATGTAGCAAATCAAGTGAACAGAGCTAGATCAAAATCTGTTGATATTATGACTGAGAGAGTTTTAATAAGTTCATTAGCAATTGTACAAGAGAGGATAGATTATCCAGGGATGGATACTCCAGACAAAGGTCTAGAACAACTTCTAAGTAAAGTAAATAGAGGAGAGGGTGACTGTACAGAGTTTTCTTATTGTACTGCAAACATTTATTACAGGATGTCTAATATGCTTCAAAGGCTGGATTTATTTGACAGAGTAAGAGTAACATATGGATTATTGATAAACAAGAAGACGAGATATGGAAAGAAAGAACATATCTGGGTTGAGTATCTTAAAGGAAAAAAATGGAATGCTATAGAGCCTACAGCAGATCAGTTTTCTCATGGAGATTATATCAGAATAAACCAAGTTGGGCTGCCAGCTCCAGATCCTAACAACAGCTTTTATTTGCCTTTTATAAGCCATAGAATTCTACGTGATGGATCAAGATCATTTACTAGAGAGACTTATGCACATGTTTTGCCTGAGAAGGATAGGAGATAGATTATATTTTTACTACGAATTACTGTTCTTGGATTAAATCAAGCAAGTAAAGAAAAATTTTCACCAAAAATATAAATAACTTAAATTTTCTATGTTATATGGAAGAAAAACCTTATAATAAAGTTGACATTGATGAATATTTAAAAAATCTTAAAAAAAAGTTAGCAGAAAATGAAATAAAAAAAGGAAGTGTTCTTGGAGATTACACTCTTGAAGAGAAATTAAGTTCTAATGTTTTCAAAGCAAAAAACAAAGCTAATGAAACTGTTGCTGTTAAAGTTATTAAAAAAACTCTTTTTGGTTCAAGATCAAAAAGAATCAGGAGATTTAAAAGAGAAGCAGAAATATTATCACGTTTAAACCATCCAAACATTGTAAAGCTTAGGGATTTTGGTGAAGAGGATTGGGTTGTTTACTATGCAATGGATTTTATTGAAGGAGAAGACTTATTCTACTTAATAGAAAAACATGGTCAGCTAAGCGTACCAAGAACTCTTAGAATGGCAAAAAAGATTGCATCAGCTTTATCAAGCCTGCACAAAAAAGCCATCTATCATAGAGATCTAAAGCCAAGCAATATCATGGTAAAATATCCTGATCAAGAAAATGAAGACGCCATCTTAATTGATTTTGGCATTGTCAAAGTAGCAGACATTACAGACTTAACAGGCACAGGAACAATAGTAGGAACTTATGGATTTATACCTCCTGAGCAGTTGGATGGCCAGCCTGCAGATGCAAGAGGAGATATCTATTCTCTTACTACAATTGTCTATCAAGCACTTTCAGGCAGACCAGTGTTTATCCAGGAAGAAGGAGAATCAGATGGTGTATTCCTAGCTAGAACAAGAGATGAAAAACCGCCAATGCTGATTGAAGTAAGATCTATCTCTCCTGAATTAAATGCAGTTGTTGAAAAAAATCTTGACAAAGATCCTTATCAAAGATGTCAAAACTGTGAAGAATATATTGCTGCATTAGAAAAGTTTATCTAAATATCCAATTAGGTTCATATTTCTTTCCAAGAAATAGATTTTCAATATGCATTGCTGCAAGACCATTACATCACTCAAGACCTTTTCCAAATCCATTTAATAAAGCCTCTGCATTGACCAGTGCAAAATCAACGCTCGCCCACAACTTTCTGCAACTAAAATTAGGCGAGCCTTGAGCCTAAAAAAAATATATTTTTCCCTAACTTTTATAAATTATTTAATTATCATCTAGAAAGTCTTGCACATATATTCTGAGAAATGGATTATGTTTTATTTTATAAACTGCAACCTTCTCAATCTGACGCACTCTTTCACGTGTTACCTTGAGAATCTTACCTACTTCTTCTAATGTTCTCATGCCTGGAGGAGGAACAATGCCATATCTCAGTTTCAATACACGCTGCTCTTTTGGCTTAAGATGGTCTAATAATCTATTAACAGCATCACTACATTCCTTTGCCTCAAAAATCTCTGCAGCCCTGTCAGGAGCAGATTTTATAAAGTTTTCCAGCTCTAAAACAGACCTTTTGTTAAGGTTATAAAGTGTAAGTACCTTTTTTACATTTTTTTCAGACCAACCAAGCTTATTTACAATCTCAACAACAGTTGGAGACCTTCCATTACCTGCTATAAAAAAGTTCACAAACCTTCTCATTTCTTTAAATTCTTCAAACATGTGCTGAGGAACTGCCACTACTTCCCTATGTTGTCTAATTTTCTTTGGCAATTCATACATTAAAGATCTGTAAAGATAAGTACTAAAAGCTCCTCTCCTAGGATCATATCTATCAGCGCACCTGATCATCACTTCATTAGCCCATTCAAGCAATTGCATACGAGAAATGTCATCACACTTGATCCTATTCACTACATAAGGTCCAAGTCTAAGATTATGCTTTAATAACTCTCTTCTTGCAAGAGTATTACCAGTATCTATCATTTCTAGAACTGCTTTTTGTTCTTTATCACTAAGCCTGCGATACTTAACTGGATTATCATCTAACCATTTTTTATATAAACGAAAATCATCCATATCTTTCTCTCTTTTATCAAGTTTATCTGCATATTCAAGGCTTCCAGCAGTAGCAGCATGCCACTCTAAACCAGCCTTATCCCATCCATATTCATAAAGCGCTTTCTGCGGAAATCTTCTTTTTGTAGATGACTCATATTCTTTAATGTCTCTTAATATTCTCTCAGCAATAGAAATGCTATCTTCGCCAACAAAGGCTTTAGGTTTGCTTCTGTTACTTATAATCTGTTCTAACTGATAATCTGTCAATCTTGTCTCAAGAGCAATGTCTCCTTGTTCTTCAAGCCTACTATACTCTCTAAACCTATTCTTAATAGCAGATAAAGTAAATGGATCTTCAATATCTGTAGAAAATTCTTCAGCGCCTGCAGCTTTCTTATAGGCGGCTGTCATAGGTATATATAAGGTTTTAAAGTATTAAAAGCTTATGTAAATCATTTATAAATATATTTTCAATATTGAAAATAAATAAAGGAAATCAACGCTAGCCCACAGCTATTTACAATTAAAAGTTAGGCGAGCCAAACACTAAAAAAAATATTTTATTTTTCCCTAACCTTTAAAAACCAGCTACTTTTTATGCAATTAAAATGGTTTCAAATCTGGGAACAAATTTAAGACAAGAATTTAACCTTGTAACGCTTATTAGGATGAATGTTGTCTCACTGCCTCCGAATGCTTTGGACTTGCTGATTAATTTGATAGCATCGTATCCGCAAAAAGCAGAGAGCATAGTCAGGAGCAGCAAGGGAAATATCAGATTAATATATGATGAATTTGCAAGACATAAAGATGCAATATTAAGTTCTCTTGAAGGATTAGTAACTAAAGATATAAAAGTTGATTCTACTCCAGATGTTACTTATATTGGAAGAAAAAACGAAAAACCAGAAACCATTTTTTCAGAAAATCTGATACAAGGGCCAAAACTTTCTCAAACAATCATTCCAAGAGAATACCCAGAAGCTAAAAAGCTGTTTAACTTTTTAAGATATGAAAGAGAATGGATCACTAAAACATTAAAAAAAGCTTATATAATCATAGGAGAAGTGCAAAGGGAATTTATATACAGCCTTTCTCCAGCTGACTTGAATAAATTTGACCTAAGTGATTTGGCATACATAATGGAGATGCATTCAACAACTGTAGGCAGGCTAAGAATGGGAAAATATGCTGTAGTTGGAAAGCAAATTTTGCCTGTTCATTTTCTTATGCCAAACGATGACAGCTTTAAAAAATACATTGCAATTGAAAGAATAAACGCTTTATTAGCAGAAGAACCGCCCCAATCTTATTCTGATGACAAGTTAGCTAAAGAAACAGGGGTTGCCAGGAGAACAGTTGCTAAATGGAGAAATGAATATAGAATCCCTGAGTCAAGAGAAAGAACAAGAATGTACAAGAAAGACCTATCTGTAAGATTTCAAATTCAGGTAATGCAGGGTTTATAGACATTCTACAGAATTCTGCACTTTAAAACATGAAGTTTTATAAAAAACTTTATCTATTTAATTATAAAATGAGGCTTGAAAATCAATTAAATCATTTTTATGTTGTAAATGAAGATTTAGAAGAGAAAATATCTTCATATATTTCAATGCCTATAACTGTTTTAAAAGGAGCAGGGTTAGTTAATG
>JAHWIT010000147.1 GCA_019322455.1 Candidatus Woesearchaeota archaeon | reverse complement strand
ATAAAACCATCTTTCAAAGACTGGAAAGTAATAGGTACACATAAACCCGCAGCGATAAGAACAAAAGACAATAAGATTATACTATTTGTAAGAGTCGCAGAATCATGAGTAAGAATGCATGGCAAAGCTATGCAATGCCCTGTTATAATTTCAAAAAAAGAATATAAGATAGATTACCAAAGAATAGATATGCCTCAAATAGCTAAAAAAGGAACAAATCTTATTTATCTAAAAGAAGGAGTTTGCAGGCTTCAGCATATCTCTCATTTCAGAAAAGTAATTCTAAGCAAAGATGGTTTTACTGTTGAACATATTGAAGATACTCCAAGTTTTGCAGGAAGATTAAATGATGGAGATTATGGAGTAGAAGATCCAAGAATAATCAAAATCAAAAATAAATACATAATGACTTATGTCGCTGTTTCAAAAAATGAAGGTGTTTCTACTTTTCTTGCAGTTTCAAATAATTTGAAGAAATGGCAGAGAAAAGGCCTTATTTTCAGAGAAACAAATAAAGATGTTGTTCTATTTCCAGAAAAAATAAAAGGAAAATATGTTGCATTGCACCGCCCGCAAGGATTTTATGTTTTTAGCAGGCCTTCAATATGGATATCTTATTCTCCTGACTTAATCTATTGGGGAAAAGAAAAAAGTATTATTCAACCAAGACCTAATTCATGGGAAACAGATAAAATTGGTTCAGGCCCGCCTCCAATAAAAACAAAAAAAGGTTGGTTATTAGTCTATCATGGTGCTAGAAAAAAAGACAATAAAAAAGAATATAATGCAGGAACTATTTTGCTTGACTTAAAAAGTCCTGAAAAAATAATTGCAAGAACTCCAGCAAATAAACCATTAATAATACCCTCTAAAACCTACGAGAAAAAAGGATTTGTCAGTAATGTTGTATTTCCAACAGGAGCAGTTGCTGATTTAGATAAAAAACATTTATTAATCTATTCAGGCGGCGCAGATTCTGTTGTAACTGTTAAAAAATTTAGCTTTAAAGAAATATTTAAAAGCATGCAGTATTTCTAATCCTTTATGAGAATAATAGAACTCTTTTATCCAACTGAGAATAATATCAAGTTTTATTCCTTGAAATTATCCCATGATAAAAATATCTCTATATATGATAGTATTGAAGTCTTTAAAAAGAATATTGCAGCAAATCCAGATTTTATCCATAAAGAAATTACAGAAAAAATTCCCTTAAATAATATTATAACTCTTCATAATACCACAGGAATTCAAAGCATATCTCGCATTAAATCAATGATTAAAGACATTAAATTAAAAAAAGACATCTTTTCTGATGATGGATTTCCTAATATCAAGCTAGTTAAAACAAAAGATAATAAATGGATTATATTTGACGGCCATCATACTATACTAGCATATATGGCAATTGGAAAAAGATTTTTATATGAAATACCTCATATGATTGTAAAGAACCAAGATAAAGAGCATGTAAGTAATGATGAAATTATTGTGTTTTTCGGAGAACATAAAAATAAAATAAAACCAGAGGACTGGAAAAACTACACAATAAACTGGCAAGCTGAAAAACAAAAACAGCTTTGTAAACGAATCCAAAATAATATAGGAGAGCTTTTTGAATCAATTAAAAATAAAATAAAAAATGGACAATAAAAAACTTGGAATTATTATCTTAATAATTGGAATTATTCTAGCTAGTGTAGTTTACATTATAAAAATAAGAGAAGATTATGTAATAAATAAAATAATTGAGCAGGAAGGTTCTTGTTTTTTAGATGATGGATTTTGCCTTCATGCAGACAGAAACACAACATTCTACATTATTGGATGGATAGTTTCAGCAACTATTATTGCTTTAGGAATATATTTACTCTTTTTTGAAAAATCACAAAAAGTAATAATATCAACATTAGAAAAACAAAAAAAGATTCAAACACAAGAAGAAAAATTTGATATTTTGCTTAAAGGATTAACAGAAGATGAAAAAAAAGTAATCAAAGCAGTAAAAGAACAGGATGGAATTACACAACAAACATTAAGATTAAGAACAGACCTACATAAATCAAAATTAAGTATTATTTTGGACGGTTTAGAAAAAAAGGGATTGATTACTAGGAAAGAAAAAGGAAAAACAAAACAAGTATTTCTTAAAATCAACTTATAAACGGTAATAAACAAGAATTCTGGCATCTCAGCCATTTTCACTATTTCAGTTTCATAGCTAAATTATATATCAAATAGCTGTTTTCTAATTCATTAGGTGATATAAATGGAAGAAAAACCATCTTGTTGTCAAACAAACAATAAAAAAGAATCAAAAGGACTATTATCTGGATTAATTTATGGATTAATTCCACATACAGGATGTTTTGCTTTTATTATATTTACAATATTAGGCGTAACAACATTAACAAGCTTTTTCAAACCGCTTTTACTAAATGCATATTTCTTCTATATTTTAATTGGACTATCATTTGTATTTGCAACAATATCTGCAATGATTTATCTTAGAAAACATGATTTATTTCATTTTCATGGAATAAAAAGAAAATGGAAATATCTTTCTGTTCTTTATGGAACAACAATAAGCATTAATCTGCTTTTGTTTATGATAATCTTTCCAATTACAGCAAATATGACAATCGCTTCACCAACAGGAGCAATTACACAAGGCCTGGAAGAAATTACTTTAAAAGTAAAGATTCCATGTCCAGGCCATGCTCCCCTCATAAGTGAAGAATTAAAAACAATTAATGGTATTCAATCAATTCAATTTAGATTTCCTAATTACTTTGATGTCTCCTACAACAAAACAACATCACAAAAAGAAATCCTTTCATTAGATGTTTTCAACACATATCCAGCAACAATTACAGAAGGAGAAATAGAAGAAGAGCCAGTTCCAAGAGGATGCAGCAGATGCAGTGGCTGCAGTGGTTCTTGTGGAGGAACATGCAGCATATAAATTTATATAAGATAAAAAAATAAAAGATAAATATGAAAGACAAAAAAGACCCAATCTGCGGAATGAAAGGCCATATAAAAGCCCATGGCCATTATTTCTGCAGTCAACATTGTGTTAAAAAATATGAAAAACAAAACAAGATTAAAGCAATATGCCCAGAATGTGTAAAAGGACAGAAAAAACCATTCTATAAAGAAAGAATATTCATCGTAGGGTCTATTGCCATCTTATTGTTTGTAATTTCATATTTTGTAAGCTTCTTGAATCCCTTATTTGATGCTTTGTGGGATTATCTAAAATTAATCTGGTGGGCAGTGCTTTTAGGCCTGGGATTAGGAGGAGTAATTGATTATTTTGTTCCAAGAGAATACATTGAAAAATATCTTGGAAGACATGAAAAAAAATCAATTCTTTACTCAGTAATCTTTGGATTCCTAATGTCTGCCTGCAGTCATGGTATCTTAGCAATTGCAATCCAATTATATAAAAAAGGAGCAAACACCTCTTCAGTAATTGCTTTTTTACTAGCAAGTCCTTGGGCAAATATTCCAATAACAATATTATTTTTTGGATTTTTCGGAATAAAAGCATTGCTTATTGTTATTAGTGCAATAATAATCGCAATAATTACTGGATTAATATATCAAATCTTAGAAAGAAAAAATATAGTTGAAAATAAAAACCTAAATTCAAACAATAATCATTTCTCAATTTTAAAAGACATAAAAAAGAGAATAAAACAAACTAAATTAACTAAAAAAACAATAATAGAATCAATAAAAGGAACCTTATCTGGAAGCTGGT
>JAHWIT010000146.1 GCA_019322455.1 Candidatus Woesearchaeota archaeon | reverse complement strand
CAAATGGATAGTTTTTGTGTTGAAAGAAATCTATGAATTCTTTTTCTCTAATTCCTTCTCCGCATTTTAATGGCAAGCCAATTTCTTTTTTTGAATCAATTATTAGAAAGTTTATTTTTGCTTTTTTTAATTCTCTTGCTGCTATTAACCCTGCTGGACCCGCTCCTATAATTATAATGTTGTAGTGCATTTTGCTAGAATATTTTCCCCATTATACGAGAAATTAGAGATTTCTAGAGTTTATAAAATTGTATATTTTATAAACTATAAATATTTATTAAATAAAGAATGATTTTTAAATGATATGTATGAAAAAATTGTTTCAAAGATTAATGAGATTGTTTCTAAGGAATGCAAAAATATTTTAATTGAACAAGGGAAAGCAATTTCTATTTCTAAAGATAATTTTCATAAGATTGAGGCAAAGGATTCTAATAATAAGATTGTTTTTATTGACGGTGGAAATGCAGAGATATTGAAGGCTGTTAATTTTTCTTTACAAGTTATTAGGATAGGAGGAGTTGTTTTGCAGAAAAATAAGAAGATTAAATCAGAAAAAAAAGAATTTTATGTTTTAATTTATGCTTTTAATGAAAATAGCAAATTAAAATACAAAACAGAATTATTTGGAGATGATATATTAGATAATCCTGTATTTGATTCTATGGATAAAACAATTACAAATGGCCAGCAAAGGGCTGATATTGCTAAGATTGGAGGGATTTGCAGAAGATTTTCTGAGATATCTTTTGTTAAGAATATGATTAATGAACTTTCACATGGAGATATTATTGTTTTGGATGGAAGTTTGCGTTGTTGTGTTACAAATGAAAAGGAATATATGCAGGAATTGTATGACAAAGCTGCTGAAAAGGGTATTATAGTTAGTGCCTTGGCTAAAACAAGCAGAGTGTTTTCTGATCAAGGAGGTTGTTTTATAACTGAATTGAATAAATTTAGATTTAATGGGGCTTGGTATTATTATCCTGTTGTTGAGTTGAATGATCCAAATTACCAGGCAAGAATTAGTTTTGTTAAGTTGAATGAGAAAAGCAATTATATATTTAATTTTGAGCAGTATAAAGGACAAGAGGATAAGGTCAAAGAAGTTGTTGGATTATTGAACAAGAATTCTAATGATGCTGTTTTTCCTGGTTACCCATATGGCTTAATATTAGCTGATAAATTAGCTAGAATTAGCAATAAAGAAAGAGATTACTTACTTACAATGTTTCAGATAAAAGCTGGCAAAGAATGGAATAAGATTAAAGAGCATTTGAATGTATTAGATGCGCATGATATTTTAGATAATATAGGTTGATAGTAAAATATTTATAAGAAAAGATATAAATATTAAATTTAAGGGAGTTAGCTAAACTAGTAATAGTTATTGCATCAGCAGCATTGATTGTTGCATTAAGAGCTGTTTATGGATTTGCTGCAGAATAAATTTTGTTTTTTCTCTTTTTTTAAGTTTTTATAGGGATTTTTTAAAAAGATTTAAATAGGAGTATTTTATATTATGAGTATATACATATTTAAAAAGAGGTGGTTAGATGGCAAAAGCAAAAAAACCTGCAGTAGCAAAGCCTGGTCTTAAAAAAATTGGGCATTATGCCTTTATAGCAGGTATTGTAGTTGCGATTATTGTTGCGTTGATACCTCAATTAAGAGGAGATCCTGCTACATGGGTTTTAGTGATTTTAGGAGTTCTGGTTGGACTATTGAATGTTACTGCTAAAGAAATAACTGAATTCTTAGTTGCGGCATTAGTATTATTGATTTCATTTGGATTGACTACATTAACTTTAGCTAGTTTGCATACTACATTGGGAGTAATGTGGGGAAATGTAATAACATTTATAGCACCTGCAGCAATTATAGTTGCAATAAAAGCAATTTATGTGCTTGCTGAGAAATAAATTTTATTTTTTCTCTTTTCAAATTAGTTAGGGGGCTCTTTTAAAAAAAAGGTGAGTTTTAGTGAAGAAGATAAGAATAGAAAGGTTATTGACAGATGAGAAAGCCTTATTCTTAGCATATGATCAAGGATTAGAGCATGGCCCTATTGATTTTAATATAAGTAATATTGATCCTGATTATTTAATACACATAGCTGTTAATGGTGGGTTTAATGGTGTAATTTTACAAAAAGGGATTGCTGAGAAATATCATGAAAATTACAGTAAAAAGGTTCCTTTGATTGTTAAATTGAATGGAAAAACCAATATTCCACGAATATTTCCAATTGCAAAGCAACTATGTTCTGTTAAAAAGGCTGTTGATTTAGGAGCTGATGCTGTTGGATATACTATTTTTGTTGGAAGCCCTTTAGAGCCTGAAATATTTAAAGAATTTAGCAGTATTCAAGAGGAGGCTCATGAATATGGATTACCTATTGTTGCTTGGATGTATCCTAGAGGTAGATTTGTTACAAATGAGTTAAGTACTTCAATGCTTGCTTATTCTGCAAGGATTGGACTTGAGCTTGGGGCTGATATGATTAAGATAAAATATAATGATAAGAAAGAGGATTTTAGATGGGTTGTGAAATGTGCTGGAGATGTTAAGGTTATGGCTGCAGGAGGACCTAAGACAGGTGACAGAGAATTTTTAGAAAGAGCAAAAGAGATTATGGAAGCAGGATGTAGTGGAATGGCTGTTGGAAGAGAGATTTGGCAGAATGATAGTCCTCTTAAAATGGCTGCTGCTATAAAAAAGATAATTTTTGAGAATTCTTCTGTTGATGAAGCAATGAAATTAATAGAATAATTTTAATATCCATATTTTCCTTTTAAAGGCACAAACATAAAATAGCCAAGATTTTCTTTTTGTAGCTTGCCTTTAATTTTTTTTGCTTTTATCATACATTGGCCATATAAAGGACCTATTGGTGCGACAATTATGCCTCCTTCTTTAAGTTGTTTTATCCAAGAATGTGGTATAGAAGGACAAGCTGCTGTTGCTATTATTCTATCAAATGGAGCTTTTTTTGCATATCCTTTACTACCATCTGTTTTAATTATTTTTATGTTTTTAAAATTAAATTTTTTTAGATTTTTATTTGAGAATTTGATTAATTCTGGAACTATCTCTGTTGTATAAACAATTCCATTTTTTCCAATAATATGAGCAATTAAAGCAGCATTCCAACCAGAACCTGTTCCTATTTCTAGTATAGTTTGAGCTTTTTTTAGTTCCAGGGCTTGCAACATAAATGCTACTGTATAAGGTTGTGAGATCGTTTGGCTACCAGTTATAGGTAAAGGATAATTTTCATATGCTTGCTCAAAATATTCTTTCGGAACAAAAAGATGTCTTGGAATTTTTAGAATATCATCTAAGACTGATTTATCATAAATACCTTGTTCTCTAATTGTTTGAATTAAATGTTTATTTTGTTCTTTAAACAGCATATTTTTATAAAATAAGAAAAATTATAAATATATTGTTATTTTTGAAATAAAGATGAAAGATACTGTGAGTTTATTCTTAAAAGGGGTATTGATGGGGATAT
>JAHWIT010000145.1 GCA_019322455.1 Candidatus Woesearchaeota archaeon | reverse complement strand
ATTGGGTTATTGTTGTAGTTTGGGTTATTATTTTAGTATTTATTTCTTGGAAGATTTCTAAGAGTAGGCATGGAGTTAAGAAAAAGAGATAAATTCTTTTTTAATAACCCAAAAATTTTCTTTAAGAACTGAATTAATTGAAAATTTTTGGGTCCTGGTGTTGGTCGCGCTTTTTCGCTGTTTGAACTAACTGGAGGCGAAAAAGCACGGCAAAATTAGTTGACTATCAACAATGAAGGATAAATAAGTGTTTTTAATTGATTGTTATTATTCTAATAATCTTTTTGTTATGTATTAATGATGAGTTAAATAACAAAAAATATATATATTATGTGTTATTATCTTCAAAAAGGGGATAAATTTTAGTATATAATTATCAAATATATAAAAGCGGGATAAAAATGGGTCATATTTTAGGTTCTAAAGTAACAAATGATAATAAAGTAATATTTACTGTATGTATGGAGCATGAAGAAGCTCTGCAGTTACAAGGACATATTGATAATATTCATCTTTTTTCAGAGAAAATAGCAGATATAAAAACAAATGTTTCTATGCGTGGCCAAAATGCAGCTACAAAGTATTTTTTGATTCCTCGCGAATTAAGACATAATATAAGATTTAATAGTGAAGTAACTTGCCAGAAAATAGAAACTAAAAATAAAATTATTTTTGTTTATATAATAGATAAATATCAATTATAAAATGAATAAAATAGAAACGGGAATAAAAGGTTTTGATAAACTTGTAGAAGGAGGTTTTCCAAAGGGGAAAACAATCTTGCTTAGTGGTACACCTGGAACAGGCAAGACAATATTTGCTTTGCAGTATTTATATAATGGCGCTACTAAATTTAATGAAAAAGGACTTTATATTACATTTGAAGAGAAGATTGAAGATCTTAAAAAGCAGGCGAACCAATTTGGCTGGGATTTTGATGAGCTTGAGAAGAAAAGAAAGGTTAAAATTATTAGTATTTCTTCAACAGAGCTTAGTAATAATACAGTGAATGATATTATAAGAATTGCGCAGAATTCAAATGTCAATAGGTTAGTTGTTGATTCTCTATCTACTTTATCTATAAATACACCAATAGTTTCGACTAATGTAACTGATTTAGGTGAATTTACAATTAAAAGATTTATTTATTCTTTTATTGATAATTTGAAGATATTGAAAAATATAACTACTTTATTAATTTCTCAAAATGTTTCTGAAGGATTTTTATCCAGTGATAAGGTAAGTGAATTCTTATGTGATGGTGTGATTCATTTGGTATATGAATCAATGGGAGGGGAATTCTCAAGAAGCCTAACTATAAGGAAGATGCGTGAAGTAAAAAATGATGAAGATATACATCCTTTAGAGATAGGAAAGAAAGGATTAGTTGTACATAGTATAAAATAAAATGGCATTTAAAGCTCCACCAAAACTTCCAAATTTACTTGAGAAAGTAATAAGATTCAAAGCATTGCGTTGGAAAAACGGAAAACTTGCTTTATTTGATGTGCCCGGGATATTATTTCAATTATATGCCTTTGCATATAAACAAAGGCTTCTTGAAAATCAACTTGGAATTAAAAAAGCAGCAAACATATACTACCGCGTTGGAAAATTTCAAGGTAAGCAAGGAGTAAGAATGACTAGCGAAAGATTTGGATATGCTAAAACCTTTATTGACAAAAAGAGATTACTTGAATTTAATGTCCAACAATCTAATCTAGTTGGTTTTGGAGAAATGAAATGGGCTAAAATAGATTTTAATAAAAACATTTTTGTCATGGTTGGCAAATCTGCTTTAGCAGAAGAGTATGTAAGATTTTTTGGTTTACAAAAAAATCCTATCGATTATTTCCTAAGAGGATGCACAACAGCAATAATAGAAGAAGTAGTAGATAGAAAGATGTTATGTATTGAAACAAAATGCATTGCTAAAGGCAATCGTTATTGTGAATTTGTAGTTAGACCAATAGAAGATTGGGATAAGAAATCCCTTTTATTCAAACAGCAGTTAGTTAAAGATTTACCAAATATCAAAGAATTAGGAGCAAAAATAGAACCATATCTTCTTATTCGGTAAAAAAAGAATTATAATTAATTTTTCCAATGATTTTTTTAAGCTCTTTGTAATTACCTAAAGAAAAACATTGCCGCATTCTGTCTCTAAATTCTCTTGCAGGCATTTCAGCAAGATGGGCCATGAGTAGCATCTCATCTGGAGCTTGAGTTAAGATTCCATTTTCTTCTAGCGCTTGCGCAAAATCATTAGATTCCTTTGCATATTCTTTAAATGGTTTACCATTAATCTTGTATGGAAATGGATCCCACAAAATAGGAGGAGCTAACAATTTTATCTTATATATCATTAAATCTTTATCAAAGGTTTCAGGATTTAAATAAACAATATTATATTTTTCATGATTTCTTTCCCATTCTGTTCCTAAAACAACCCCTGGTAAACTTACTAAAACAGAATCTATCTTTATTCTATTTAATAATAAATCCAAACTCTCTTTTTTTGTTTCTTCTGTTTCCAAAGGAGCTGGAATTATCACACTTCCAACAGTATAAATCCCTGCTTTTTTGCAAATATTTATTGCTGCTATTATCTGTTGAATCTTTACAAATCTGCCACCGCTTAATTTATTAATACTTTCTTCAAGAATTCGTTGACTGCCTGATTCAATTCCAAAAAACAAAGAATAACAACCAGACTCTTTTAATAGCTCAAAATCCCTGACATCATCTCCCACATGTCCAAATGTAGTATATTTAATATCTAAGCCTTCTTTAATAAGCTCTTCAGCAATTTCTTTCTTAAGAAATCCAGGAGTATTCGAACCAGCAAATCTAAAAACTGTTGTACGATACCTTTTAATCATTTCTT
>JAHWIT010000017.1 GCA_019322455.1 Candidatus Woesearchaeota archaeon | reverse complement strand
CTCTTTTAAGTTTTGTTTTTTCATGTTTTTACTAAGCATAATGACTATATAAACCTTTCTATTTGTTACTACTTGACAGTAACAGAACATTTAAAAAAACATTCGCCTAATATGGCTATGAGAAATTTGAAGAATTAATTAATTAAGTTTTGCGAAAAGAGAACGAATATCTTCTATAGAACCCAATCTTGTTTTAATAACATTTCCTTGGCATAGACTCAAACCACACTCATATTTGCCAGCCATACCACTATTATCCCAAGCCTTCCCTAAGTCTTCTCGATATTCTCCTTCTAATCTATCCTCTTCTTTTAATAAAACTGCCAATTCAACTATTGAAACTTCTGCAAGAGGAATCCAGAGATCACTAGCGGTCTTAAAACCTGAGTGATTTCTCCAATGAGCATAAGCACTTGTTAAGGGTTCCCTTGATGGAAAACTTGTAGGGTCTTGCAATACATAAAGTTCTCTGCCACCAAATAAAAGATTGTGTCCATTTCTTGCTTTTTCTACTCCGATTCTTCTTATATCTTCTATAAACTTCCCTGATTGCATTTTCTAATTTTCTCAGAATTAGGCTTCTGAGGTACCAACACCTCTAACAATGTAACATATAACAATTATTTAAACTTATCTAAAGGTGCGTATAATTAGGTTTAAAAGAAGTTATTTAAGGAGGAAATTCTTATTTTATTTAAGAGGTTAAGATGAAAAAGACATTAATAATCTTAGCAATATTACTTTTAGCTGGTTGTGTTTGTGCTCATCAGCCAAGATTAGTCTATAATTTAGAATCCTCTGAACAAAATCCAATTAAAATAGAAAATCCAGAAATTTCCCAGGCTTTTTATGGTAATCTAAAAGGGAATCCAGATTATTACAAAATTTCATCAGAAGAGGAATTCAAATTTTACTTAGGTGTTTTAGCTCCTGCAGTTTCAAATGCTAGAACTGACTTCACGGTTGAGATTTTTTTTGATGAATCGATTAAAATTTTAAAGAAAAATGAATCTTGGGATTTATTTTATGAAGAATTTGCAGGAGATAGTTACTTTGAAGGGCCAGAATTAGAGTTTACTGCTAAACCCGCAAATTATCTGATTAAGGTTTCAAATCCTGGAAATGAAGGAAAATATGTTATATCAGTGGGGAGAATAGAGAATTTTCCTTTAGATGAAACTATAAAGACCTATCTGGCATTGCCTAGTCTTAAAATGTATTTTGAAAAATCTCCTTTGACTGCTTATTTTAATTTGATTAGCATTCCTTTATGGATAATTCTAGTCATCATCATAGTAATTGCTATAATTATAATCAAAAGGAAGAAAAAATCTAATAAAAAGAAAAGAAAATGAAGAAAAAAATAGTTGCAAAAGATTTAATGCAGAAAAATTATGTTTATTTTCTTACTGAACCGGTTGGAAAAAATTTTGATCCTGAGTTCAAACCAGAATTAACCCCCAAACAGATGTTAGAGATAGGAGTATTTTGTGGAGTTTATATGAGAGACTGTAAAAAAGAGTTTCCTTCTGATTGGTTTAAAAAAGCAAAGTTTGCAAAAGGAAAAAGGGATTGTAATATAAATTATTTTAAGATTAAAGCTAGCCAGCCATTATCTGTTTGGGTGAAAAAAGGCTGGATACATAAAGATGATCCAAGGGGTTGGTTTCAATGGTATTGCAGGTATTACATGGGAAGAAGGCATGAAGATGATGAAAGACAGATAAAAAGATGGAAGGCATTTAAAAGACATATTGCTCAAATAAAAAATAACTGTAAAAAGAAGGCTTTAATGTGCAGGCCAAAGCAAAGACAGGCTGTTTTGCATTGGGCATATGATTCTAGGAAAATCTAAAGAAAGATTTATGAGAAATTTTAAATACACTCTTTATTGTAATATAACATGGAAACAGGAAGAATAATTGTTAGTATAATCTTTTTTGTATTGGGTTTGGTATTTTTCTTTAACAATAAAAATATGAGCAAGTTTGCTGCTAAATTTTATAAATGGCTTTATACTGAAAAAAATTTAAGGGTGATTTTTAGAATTGTTGGGATTATTTTGATTGTTGGCGGAGTTTTAATATTAGTTTTAAAATAAAAACATTCGCCTAATATGGCTATGAGAAGTTATTTAAAGTTTAGAAATTTAAAAATAGTATGAGAAGAGGAAAAAGAACAGCCAAAATTAGAGGCAAATACTTTACTAAAGGTTATGCTGAAGTTGAACGTTGTGATAGTGGACATTTACCGAAGAGGTATGTTGCAGATAGAGTAAAGCTAAAGCATTCTTATGAAGAATATCATAATCGAGCAAAAACTTTTAAAGAAGCAGCAAGAAGATATGGGCCAGGTGGTGATTTGGGTCCTGCTCAAAAATTAGCCAAAAAGTGGGAGAGAAAAGCAGATATTTATGAAAGAGTAGCAATAAGGGCCCAACATGAAGAAGCTTCTAAACCAGAAAAAAAGAGAGAAGCTGCAGGAGTTTGGCATGAATTATTAGATGATTTAAAAGAAATGGGTGTTAAAATCTTTGGTATTGTCATTTTAGCTTTCCTTGGAGCATGTTTAGTTTATCCAACAATTACTGGTAATGCTATTGGTATCTCTGGTGGTAGGACAGCTGGCGCGATTTTGATAATTTTAGTTGCT
>JAHWIT010000144.1 GCA_019322455.1 Candidatus Woesearchaeota archaeon | reverse complement strand
TTGTAGAAAAATGATTATTAAAAGTTCCAAGGTATCTTTTTGTAAATGGCATCAATCCATTATTTAAATTCTTTTCAACAACCTTTCTTTTAATCTCAAGAGCATTCTTTGATAACATCATATAATATGATAATTTTTCAAAAAACTCAGCTTTTGTTTTTGCTTCATAGCCAATCCTATTCATATTTATTGTCATAACACCAATACTTCCAGTTGAATCACCAGGACCCCACATTCCTCCTGGTCTGTTCATCAACTCTTGTTGATTCAAATTAAGCCTGCAGCACATCGCTCTAACAGAACTTGGATCTAAATTACTTCCTACATAATTCTGGAAATAAGGCATACCATATTTTGCAGTCAAATCAAACAATAATTTTGCATTTTCACCATCCCAATCAAAATCCTTTGTTAAATTATAAGTTGGAATTGGAAAACTAAATATTCTTCCATTTGCATCTCCTGCTATCATTACTTCTAAAAAAGCTTTATTGATTATATCCATCTCTTTCTGGCAGTCTCCGTAAGTAAATTCCTGTTCAACACCGCCAACAATTGCTTTCTGATCCTTCATATCAGCTGGAACAGTCCAGTCAAAAGTTAAATTAGAAAAAGGATATTGACTTCCCCATCTAGAAGGAATATTCAAACTAAATACAAGCTGCTGCATAGCTTGCTTAACCTGTTTATAATCTAATTTATCTGTTCTAACAAATGGAGCTAATAAAGTATCAACAGAACTAAAAGCTTGAGCTCCTGCAAATTCCATCTGCAAACAACCAATATAATTAACCATTTGATGCACAATTGTACTCATATGTTTTGCTGCTTTGCAATCAACCTTATTAGGTACTCCACCAAATCCCAATAACAACAAATTCTTTAAACTCCAGCCAGCACAATAACCAATTACACCATGGCTTAAATCATGAATATGGACATAACCCTTTTTATGGGCTTCTGCAATATCAGGAGTATACATCTCAGTTAGATTATAATTCTTCATAACCTCTCCTGCTGTATAAAGCAATAACCCAGAAAAAGAAAAAGCCTCATTACTATTTTCTTTTACCTGCCAATCTAGTCTATCAATATAACTCTTAATAGTATTTTGAACATTAACAAAAGTAGTTTTGCTTTCTCTTAATTTTTTATGTTGGTCACGATAAAGAATATAAGCCTTAGCTGTTTTTGCATGTCCTTCTTCAATAAGCACCTTTTCAACAGCATCAGAAACCTCCTCTACACTAGGAGTTTTTCCTTTAAAATTTTTCTTAATCTGCTCAACAACTAATCCACTTAATCTTTCTGCTTCTTCTTTATCCTTTCCACCAACAGCTTTAGCAGCATTAAATATAACATTAGTTATTTTATCTTTATCCAAATCAACTATCTTACCATCTCTTTTCTTTACTTTATCAACAGAATCAGAAATATCAATCTTTTCATATGTTGTAAATCTCTTACCACAATCAATACATTCTCTTCTTCTTCTATTACCTTTTTCTGTTACTCTTTTATCAACAACCTTTGTATTGCTAGAATTGCAGTAAGGACATTTCATATTTTACACCTCTTATCTCACACCTAATATACACAATAGTATACTAATAGTAGCATTACTGATATAAATACTTTTTGTTTTCACTCAAAAATAAACACAACATCTTGTATCAACCATGTAGTAATCCACAAGATATTGTTGTATTTTGCAGAAAATACATAACAACATCTAGTATTTAAATATAATCAAACTAAAAAATATATATTTTGAAATTAATCATTACAAAATATGTAAAAAATCACAATTAAAAGTTCATTATTGAGTTATAAATCAATGTTACAACTCACCATTCAATTCCCTTTCTAACAGGGTATTTTTTAGGAGCTTTTAACAATTTTATCTCATTTACAAAATCAGCAATCTTCTTTAATTTAGCAGGAGCCTTTCTTCCAGTTAAATAAACAATTGTATATTTACTGCAATGCTTGACAAGATCAATAACATCTCTAACATCAACTAAACCAATTGCGCAAGCAAGATTAATCTCATCTAAAACCAATAATCTAGGCTTCTTCTTTGCAGTTTCTCTTGCAAATGCCAAACCTTTTGCAGCAAGTTTTTTGTCCTTTTCACTTGGCTTAGTTATTGGCCTTATAAATTCCTTTTTTCCAAATTGATAAATCTGATAATAAGGTTTTAATCTCTTCATTATCTTATATTCACCAATATTCTTCCTGCCTTTCATAAATTGTATAATAATCACTTTTTGTTTATGTCCAACAGCACGCAAAGAAACACCAAGAGCAGAAGTAGTTTTACCAGCACCTTCTCCAGTCCATAGATAAATATTGTTTTTTGCCATTAAACACACACCTTACATTTACCAATACTAATTACTTGTTCTTTTTTACTTCCTTCTCTATAAACAGTTATTCCTTTGCATTTCAAATCATGAGTCATTAAAAATATCTTCTTAACATCTTCTTTTGTAGCTTTTTTTCTAAAATTAACTGTTTTACTCACAGCATTATCAACATGCTTCTGAAATACAGCCTGCATCTTAACATGCTGTTCTGGTTTAATATCATGAGCAGTTACAAATAATCCTCTAATCTCTTTTGGAATCTCAGAAACATCTTGAATAGAATCCTTTTTAGAAATCTTCTCAATTAATCTTTTACTAAAAAATCCCTTTTCTTTTGCAATCTTTTCAAATATAGGATTAATATTAAACAATTCTTTCCCTCCTAATACTCGACGAGTAAAACTAATTGCAAATAATGGTTCTATACCATTGCTGCAATCTACAATAATACTTATTGTTCCTGTTGGAGCTATTGTTGTTACAGTTGAATTCCTCATTTCTTTATACTCTCTGCTCCATTCACTCTTCTTAAAATTAGGAAAATTTCCTTTTTTCTTAGCCAACCAGATTGATACATTTCTTGCTTCTTGTGATATAAATTCCATTAACCTATCAGCAATATTCAAAGCCTCTTTTGAATCATAAGAAATTCCCAATAAAATCAACATATCAGCAAAACCCATTACACCAAGACCAATCTTTCTATTAGCTTTTGTTATCTTTTCAATCTCAACTAAAGGATACTTATTTACATCAATAACATTGTCTAAAAAATGAACCGCAACTTGAATAACCCTTCTTAACTTACCATAATCAATATTTCCATCTTTAACAAACTTAGCTAAATTAATAGATCCAAGATTACAGCTTTCATAAGGCAATAAAGGAACCTCTCCGCAAGGATTAGTGCTCTCAATCTTCCCAATTAATTTCAAAGGATGTTTTCTATTAATCTCATCTAAAAACACAACACCAGGATCTCCTGTTTTCCAAGCCATATCTATCATCAAATCAAATATCTTTCTCGCATTTACTTTATTAACCACCTTACCAGTTCTTGGATTAATTAAATCATATTTTTTATTCTCTTTAACAGCCTTCATAAATTTATCAGTTATTCCAACAGACAAATTAAAATTATTAAACAACTCTTCATTCTTCTTTGTAGTAATAAACTCAATAATATCAGGATGATCAACACGCAATATTCCCATATTTGCTCCTCTTCTCTTTCCACCTTGTTTTATTACATCAGTTGTTTTGTCATAAATCTGCATAAAACTAACAGGACCAGAAGCAATGCCTTTTGTACTTCCAACAATATCTCCTTTTGGTCTTATCCTTGAAAAACTAAATCCAGTTCCTCCTCCTGTTTGATGTATTAGTGCACTTATCTTTAATGTATCAAATATACTTTCAATAGAATCATCTACAGGCAAGACAAAACAAGCACTTAATTGTCCTAATCTAGTTCCAGCATTCATTAATGTAGGAGAATTAGGTAAAAACTCCAAATTAGACATAACTTGATAAAATTCTCCTTCTAATTTTTTATTTCCATTTGCAACATGTTTACTAACCCTTCTAAACATCTGCTCAGGAGTTTCAATAATCTTTCCTTTAGAATCCTTTAACAAATATCTTCTTTTAAGAACTTCTACAGCATTAGTTGAGAGTTTCAATAAATACACCTCTTTACAAAACATAAATAAAGAATAATATATAAATTTTAGTGTTTATAAATTTCCTTTGTTAAATAATTTTTTGCAATCTTTTCAGCAGGGAAAAACATTGGCTTTGGTAAATCATTCAAATCAAACCATTTCCATTCTGTAATCTCCTCTGGCTCCATTACCTTTGCTTCTCCATTAAAATCTTCACATAACATTCCTAGAGTAACAAAATGAGCATCTTTAACAGCATCATTTGTAATACTTATCAGTTTAGTTTTTCCTAATATTATCCCTGTTTCCTCTAAAACCTCTCTTTTAGCACACTCTTCAAAACTCTCTCCAAACTCTATTTTACCGCCAGGCATTGTCCATGTTCCTTCTCCATGAAGTTCAGAATCAGCCTTTTCAGGATCTTCATGTCTCTTTCCAAGCAAAATCTTCCCGTCTCTAAGAATCATAATCCCTATTCCAACCCCAACCTTTTCACTCATTTTTTCTTCGCAACAACTTTGTTCAGATTATCAACTAATTTCTTTGCATCAATACCATGAGCTTTACATCCTTGCTCAATATTCTCAAAATGAGCAATAGCACAACCTAAACAATGCATTCCATGCTTCATAAAAACTTCAGCTGTTTCAGGATACTTCTCAACAACCTCTCCAATAGACATATCTTTAGTTATCTTTTTAGAACTTTTTGTCATAAAAAAAATAAGAAAGAACTTTTATTTAAGCTTTTTCCTTTAATCCTAAATATTCATCTGCTTTTTCTTCAAATCCTGCTTTTTGATAAGCCCTTCCTAATCTTATTGCTATATTCCTTATCAATATATCCTTTCCATTATCTTCTAAATATTTTTCTGCAGATTCGATTACACTTTCCAAATTACTATTAATCATATCTTCTAATTCCTTTAATTTGATCTTTTTAGATTCTAATTCCTTTTCTTCTGATGCTTTTAATTTTCCCTTCTCTCCTAATACTCCAACACTATATACAGTTTGATTATATTCATCAAATGCTGTCAATAACTCTTGTGCTGGATTTTCTTCTCCTTCTGCAGGAGTTTTCTCTTTTATATCCTGAAGCATTGAAATAATTACATTATTATCATTTGTTTCCTGGTATTTTTCAAGCATACCTTTATAACCTAAAATCACTCCTCTATCAAGATTAGTTTCAGTTATCTTTTCATAATATTGAGGATTAGATCTTACATCTTGTTCTAATTTAACAACTGTTAAATATTTCTCAATCTCTTTCTTCCTCCCTTTATCTACCATTGAAAATTCTCTTTCAGCTCCATCCATATCTCCTCTTAATATTGCATCTCTTCCTTTTCTCACTGTTTCAGCAAAATTATATTGATCCCAAACCTTTCTTCCTAATTCCTTGCATTCTGCTCTAAACGATTCTTTTAACTTTTGATCATTTACTATACTAACAAGATCTCTTATTTCATCTAATTTACGTGTTGCATCTTCCTGCTTAGAATAATTATATTTTGAACTTTCTTCTCCTTTTATAGAACTAATTAATGATTCAATCTCTGCAAATTTTCCTTGAATATATTTTTTTTCATTTTCTGTTATTTGTTGGTAAAGCTGAATAAGACCCTCTTCAACAGTATCATATCTATCATCAACAAATTCTCTATTTATACATCCTAAACGTATTAATTGCTCTTGGATCTTTTCATTAAATTTTCTAAGTTCATCTAATTCTGGAATATCTCCTTCTTCAAATACTGGTTGTATATCCTTTTTATACACAACATAAATTCCTTCTTTTGATTTTGCAATAATATCATTAAGAGTATTCATAGCAATAATTCTAGTTCTTAACTTTTCTGAATTTTCATCAAATTCTTTTTTTAATCCTTCACATTCTTTTTCTTGTAAATCTTGGCGTATAATTCTTCTTATTTCATCATATTTATCTTGAGCAAGATCATATCTAAATCTACTAATATCTTCTG
Organism: Candidatus Woesearchaeota archaeon; assembly: GCA_019322455.1. Lineage (GTDB taxonomy): Archaea > Nanobdellota > Nanobdellia > Woesearchaeales > WJKL01 > JAHWIB01. Next base: position 71 of record JAHWIT010000144.1, on the reverse strand, counting down.
TTGCTTTTTTATCAAGTTCTGCTGCTTTTGTTATTCCTTGACTAATTTTCAATAATCTTTTTTCCTCTCTC
>JAHWIT010000143.1 GCA_019322455.1 Candidatus Woesearchaeota archaeon | reverse complement strand
CAAAGATGACAGAACTGCATGAATTCAACCCTATGTTAGGCCATAGAGGCTGCAGATTAGGAATTACATATCCAGAAATTACTGAAATGCAGGCAAGAGCTATTTTTGAAGCAGCAGTTGAAACAGGAGCAATCCCAGAAGTAATGATTCCATTAGTAGGAAATATTGAAGAATTCAAAAACCAAAAAGACGTTGTAGTCAAAGTAGCAGAAGAAGTGATGAAAGATAAAGCCTATAAAGTCGGAACAATGATTGAAGTTCCAAGAGGCGCTTTAACAGCAGATGAAATTGCAAAAGAAGCAGAATTCTTCAGCTTTGGAACAAATGACTTAACACAAATGACTTGTGGTTTCAGTAGAGATGATGCTGGAAAATTCCTAAAAGAATATGTTGAAAAAGGAATCTATGAAAAAGATCCATTCCAAGTCCTTGATCAAGAAGGTGTTGGACAAATGGTTAAGATTGCAGTCGAAAAAGGAAGATCAACAAGAAAAGATATTAAATTAGGTATCTGCGGAGAACATGGTGGAGAACCTTCTTCAGTAGAATTCTGTCATAGAGTAGGATTAAGCTATGTATCTTGTTCTCCTTATAGAGTACCAATCGCAAGATTAGCAGCAGCACAAGCTGCATTAAGAAAAGAATAAATTTTATTTTTCTTTTTATTCACCCAAATCATATACATCTCTTCTAACATAATCTTCTAGATCTTTAGTTATCTTTGTTGGATCAATTTTCATATCCTTTAATTTATCTGAAATATCTATTCTTTCAGGTGCAATTGGTCTGCCTGGACATAAATCATGTTTTACTAAGACATTAATTCCAGCATCAGTTGCTTCAAATGTATATACATGTCCATTTGTTCTATCTCTAGTAGCTAATACATCTTCTATTCTTGCTGTCATTATTGGTAAATATCTGGAACCATTACCAGCACAACCATATCCAGATACTAATAGACCATCAAAATCTCTTACATGTTGAGGTGGAGTTGGCACACCCTCTTCTGTTCCAGTGGATATCATTCCTTCAAAAATTACAGGTAAGATATCTTGAACATTAAAATCTACTAAAAATGCCTGAACTAATCTAGTAAATATCTTTCCATCCTCTTTTGATGGATTAATCTGATAATGAAGTAAATGCCCCCAACAACAGTGTGTAGTTCCAACATAAAATGCTGCATATCCATTATCTGCTGTTGCAGATTCATAAAGCAATGCACTTATTCCAGGTAAAAAACTTGCTCCATCTTCATGAGCTTGAAAAGGAATTTCTACTTGCGCATCCTCAAATCCATCAACCTTTACAATTAGTTTTCTTGGATCTGTTTTCACAATTTCCAATTTTCTTGTTCTTTCCATCATTTTTCATTCACCACCCTACAATATTTTGCTATCCTATCTAACGTTAAAGTAAAATCACAAGCCTCACACTTTGGGGTATCTTTATTTGGACTATTTTCTACAATCTTTTCAATTCCATTACGCTTATGATATTGATAACTACATATAGCTAAAAGATCATATTTTTTCTCAAGTGCTAACTCTCCTGCTCTTTGTATACTACATGTATCGCGCAGCCTTACTTCAGTAACTTGTCCATCTAAATTTATTTGAAAATTAAATGTTCCATCAACATATCCAAATCTTGCATACTCTTCTTCTAAAATTCCTAATTTTCTACATAAATCTAGAACACATTCGTGTGCAAACTTAAACTCTTCAATATCTTCTCTAATTTGTATTATCCTTTCATCTTCCTTAAATCTTATATCTTTGACTAATAAATTTGCTAGTGTTTGGTTAAATCTGTCATGTAAACCAAAATAACTGTCTGGGCAAATTGAATGCAAAATATTTATTACTTGTTTATTTGCATATTCTTTCATTTTCATTCACCTTTATTGTATTTACTATAAAGTAATAACAAGAATTATATCAAACTTTCACCGCTTATGAACGGTATTAGAAATAGATTTCTAAGATAATTCACTCAAAATCTTCATCTCTGCTCTTTTTAGATGCTCTCTAAAAGTAGATTTAGAAAGTTTTGCTAATTTAGCTAATTTATTCAAATCAGTTTTCTTTGGAAATTGATAATAGCCTTCATTTATTGCTAATTCCAAAGCATCTCTTTGATGTTGTGTCAGATCAGGACTTAATCTCGGAAAATAAATATCTCTTAATTTTGTTTTTTGAAAACTCAAAATCTTAGCATCCTTAAAATGTTTAATGTATTTCATCAAAATTTCTTTATCAATAGAAGCTAATTCAACTGTTTCATATCCATCTTCATCAACATAAAAAGGTTTAACATAGATTATCTCTGGAGAAAGATACATTCCAGGTGTTTCTCTTTTACGTCTTTTCTCTCTGATAATGAAAGTTCTACCATCAATTTCAAGATAATCTGTTCTTTTATCTCTTCTTAATAAATTCAGAAATTTCTTATAATTATCTCCATAGACTGTTCCCATATGATATACATAATAATAATTTCCTTTTTTAAAAGTATTAAAAGACATATTCACACAGATTACTTTTGCTTTTACACAATTATCTCCAAATATACATTTATGTTTTAATTTATATTTTAGTTTCCACATAATTAAATAAGTTATTAAAGCTAATATAAAAATATATCCTCAAACTTTTTAAACAACTTCTATATTTTAAAAACCATGGAGCCTTTGATACATTTTATTATACCAATTATTTTCTTACTAGCATTTGCACCTAATTTAAACAAAAAACTAATATTTTTACTATCTCCATTATTAATTTTACCTGATATTGATTTCTTTCTTAAGGCAAAAATATTTCATAATTTATTATTTGTATTAGTTATTTGTTTTGTAGTCCATTTTTTATATAGCTGGTTTATAAAAAAAGATAAAAGAATTTTTTATCTAGCTCTTTTTTATTTAAGCTCTCATTTATTGTTTGATTTAGGCGGCCCAGGTATTCCATTCTTTTATCCAATTTCAGATAAATTATTTAGTCTAAATATTATGATTGCAACATCTCCAGCAGCAAAAATAGGAACAATTACTCAAACTACAACATCATTTGCTACAAAAACATTAGCTGAAGCTTCAATAGATCAAATCGCACCAATTGTAACTACGCCAGGGGTTCTTTTTCTGCTTCTAGCAATAAGTATAATAATTACTCTGATTATGATAAAAATTTACAAAAATAAATAATTAGCAGCCCACAACATTCCCTCATCAGCATAATAAAATTTACTTTTAAAAGGAGTTCCATCTGGATTAAATAATTCTAAAAAATTATGATATTTTTCTATTAATTCCTTATATTTCATTTTATATTCTTGAGCCTTTTCTTTATCAATTTGT
>JAHWIT010000142.1 GCA_019322455.1 Candidatus Woesearchaeota archaeon | reverse complement strand
TAGGATTTTGTCATGGTTTCCTTTTATTAGGAATAAATTTTTGCAGTGTTTGCTTAGAAAATCAATTAATCTTAGAGTGTGTCTCCATTCTTGATTACTTATAGTTCCAAATTCATGTTTGATGTCACCATTTATGATTATTGTATTTAGCTTGATTTTTTTTAATATTTTTTCTAGTCTTAGAATTAATTCTTTGAATTGGAATCTTGGTACTAATATACCTTGTTTGTTTAATGCTTCTTCATGACCAATATGAGAATCTGCTATGATTAGAGTTTTTGATTTAGTTAAATATAATGCTAAGTCTATGATTTTGGTGTCTTTGGTTATGTTCATTTTTTCTTTAAGCTTATTTTTGCCAAAACATTGTTATGCATTCTTTTCAGGAATTCAATCCTGTCCTCCATCTTTAGTATATCAGTATAACCCTGGACTACTAAGTTAAATGCAAATGGCGATGGTATATCTGAATGTATTTCTTCTAATTTAATTGTTTTGTTTTCTATTCCTTTTATGATAAATTTAGTGCTTTCTATATCCATCAAATCTTCAAGAACTTCTCTTTTTGCTTCTTTTAATATTGAAAAATCAGGATCTATTCTTTTTAATGCAGACATCAGTATCATTGAGCCAACCTGCTGCCTTCCAACTCTTTTCTGCACTCCTTTATAAGTCCTTAATATCATTAAAGCTCTGCCTGCACAATGCCTGAATCTTCTTTTCATTACTTCTGCTTTTTCAATTGCAAATTCCATGACTTTTCTTAATTCATCTGATTTTATTCTTTTGAAGGCTTTCATCAAATCAAATTTTTTATCTGATCTTACATAGAATCCATTATCATTAATTCCAATCTCAACATCCTTATGGTCTGTTCTTGAGATTGCAAAAGCAACAGCTCTGCTTAGACAATCATTCACTCTTCTTCCAAATAAAGTATGGAAAACAATTACATTTCCTCTTATGTCTTTTGTATGCTCTACAATTATTCTTGAGTTAGATGGAATTTGTGCAAAATTAAACTGTTCGTAGAAGTATTGATAGATTGCATTTGCTGCGTTTTTATCAACATAGAGATAATCTAAGATGAATTTGATTATTTCTTTTTTTGATTTCTTTGCGCAGAGTTTTTCATTTATCAGTTTTCTGAATTTTCCAATATTATTTGCTAAGTCAAAAGATAAAGGCAGCATTTCAGAAAACCATCTTGGAACTGTTGGAGGTCTTTGGGAGGAAGCTGCTACTTGCGCAACCATTCCTCTTGAAAATCTAAATGTATATGTATCTCCTCCTAATACAAAAACATCTCCTGGCTTTAGCTTTTCAACAAATGATTCATCTAGTTTTCCTATTGTTTGTGTTCCTATCTTGACTGTAATAAATGATTCATCTGGAATTGTACCTATATTTGTCATGTAGATAACTCTTCCCATTTTTCCTTTTCTGCCAATCATTCCTGTTTCTTCATCATGCCAGATTCTTGCATAGATATGCCTATCTTCTAAAGAAATAAATTTTCCTGCTAAATAATCTATTATCTGATTGAAATCTTTTCTTGTTAGATTTTTATAGCAGTAACTTTGCTTTAGCATTGTGTATAACTCTTCAATATGGATTTTGGATTCTAATGCAATTCCTATTATTTGCTGAGCTAGAACATCTAAGCAATTTGTTGGAATATGGATTTTGTCTATCTTCTTTTCAATTGCTGATTTTAACAGAACAGCACATTCAACTAAATCATCTCTATCCATAACTAATAATCTTCCTTTTGCTTTTTCATGAAGTTTATGACCGCTTCTACCTATGCGCTGGAGGGCTCTTGCAACTGATTTTGGTGAAGATAATAAAATAACTAGATCAATATATCCAAAGTCAATTCCTAATTCTAAAGAAGTTGAACAAACAACTGCTTTTAATTTTCCCTGTCTTAATCTTTCTTCTACATTTAATCTATGCTCTTTGCTCAAAGAACCATGATGAGCAGCTATAGCTTTGCTTTCAGAATTTTCTATATCTTCTGCATTTTCTGTGTAATTTTTTGGAAATTTGTTTTTCAAATGGTCAACTACTCTTTCTGTTGCTGCTCTTGTGTTTGTGAAGATTAAGGTTGATTTATGAGTCTGGATTAAGTGGTCAATTAGATTGTATAATGCTTCATGTGTTTGCTCTGGTGTTGTATCAATTAAATCCTTTAATGGAGATAAAACTTTAAGATCTAGTTGTTTTATGAATTGAACATCAACTATTTTACATGGTCTTGGCTTTTCTTTTTCATAACCTACAAGAAATTCTGCAATCTCTTCTATTGGAGCTACTGTTGCTGATAAACCAATTCTTGTTATATATGAAGATAATTTTGCTAATCTTTCTATTGACAAGCTGAGATGCACTCCTCTTTTAGAATCAGCCAATGCATGAATTTCATCTACAATACACCATTGGACATTTGTTAAATGTTCTTTGAATTTTATAGATGATAAAACAATTGCCAATGATTCTGGTGTTGTGATTAGAATATGTGGAGGATTTTTCAGCATTTTTTGCTTTTCTGATGGTGTTGTGTCTCCTGTTCTAACTGCAACTCTTATTCCTAAGCTTTTTCCAGCAATCTCTTCTATTTGTTTTAATGGTTCTACTAGATTTTTAGAAATATCATTGTTCAATGCTTTTAATGGCGAGATATAAACAGCATATATTTTGTCTTCTAAGATTCCTTTTTTTGCTGAATCAACTAATTCATTAAGAATAGCTAAGAATCCTGTTAATGTCTTGGTTGCTCCTGTTGGTGCACTAACTAAGATATTTTCTCTTTGATGAATTGGAATAACTCCATATAATTGAGGCAGTGAGAAGGATTTAAATCTAGTAAAAAACCATTTTTTAATGGTTGGATTCAAGATTTTCTCAACTTGCTGTTGAGTATATGGTTTTTTTAGTGTTTTTATTGTCATTTTGCGTAGAGTCAGACTCGCTTTTGCTCGTCTGGGTCACCTATTATTTTCAATATTGAAAATAAATAATGTAGTTTAAGCTCGATTATAGATATAGTGAATGGTATATAAAGGTTAGGGTTGGATGGCCAGTGGTTAAAAAATTTTAGATATTGCTGTGGTGTTTATCTTTTTTTATAAAAAACTCAAATCTTTATAAACAACTTATATTAAATATACAATAAAAAATGAAAGGAGAATTTTTTATTGAATACCCTGATCAGATTGATGATAAAGGGTTTTTAGTGTATAAAGTAATATATCAGAAATCTGAAAAAGAAAAACCCCTTGTTGCTAAGGAGCAGGCTGTTCCAACAAAAGGTATGGGGGATAATCTTGAAAATATAATAATAACAAGTGCTGTATCAGTGTATCGTAAGGCAGTTGCTGCTAGTGTAGGATTAAGAAGAATTAATGGATTAGTTTATTGGTTAAGACATTTGTTCTGCCCTTATAATTATGAATCTCTTCTTAATGAGGCTTTTGCAATTGGAGAGCCAGTTATAGAAGGCAAACAAAATGAAATATTTGCAAATGGTATTGCAAGAGCAAAAGAATGTATGGGAAATCTGTTTATGCTTGCAGAAAAATATGATTCTAAAGAAACAGTAGAAATGTCTTCAGTATCAAAAAGGGAATTAGAAGACACTCAAAAAATAGACTTTAATGATCCAGAAGAAACAAGGAGAGCATCAAAAAGACTTTTTGGAGATAGTCTTTTATAATAAAGGTTAGGAGAAATAGATAGAATTTTGCTTTTTTAAGTTTTTTAATGTTTAAGAAAGTTGTTGAGATAAGATTTTTTTGGAGTAAATATAAAAATATTAGAAAACATTTTTAAAATCCCTTCATTTATCTCTCCTTATGAAATTAGAGAAATGTCCAGACTGTAATGGCCAAATTATAGAAGAAGATGAAGAAAGATGCTGCAAAGTATGTGGGCTGGTAGTGGATGGATAAAGATAAATTCTACTTAGTTTCAAAAATAATCTCTGTTCTAGGTTTAATAATCTTTGGCTTAGGATTAATACTAAACAAGAATATTTATTTGATAGTCTTGGGAATTTTGATGATCTTGTTTGGGCTGATTTGGTTTTGGAGGAGTTGAAGAGTTAAAAATTTAAATATCAGCAAAAAATACCCAACTTAGAAAAAGTTTTGGATGGCATCTTTTTTATTGAATATTTCTTCAAACCTAAAATTCCTTACTTAAACTTATACAAAAATGCATTAGTTCGGTGAGGATCTCGCTTAAAATGAATTACATTAGTCTCTCTAAGTTTCTTTAACGAAGTTGTCGCAGAAGCAATTGAAACATCCAGCCTTCTGCAAACTTCCTTTGAGTTATACCATTTGGATTTATACTTTCTTAAAAAATCATAGATTTCTTGCTGTCCCATATTCCTGTTAAAATTCTGGTTGTTTATAAAGGTTAGGAGATATAGAATAAAACATTTAAACTATTGTTTATTTTCTTTTTTTGAGGTGGTTTAAATGCCAATAATAAACATTGAAACATGGCCTTTGGAAAAGGAAAGAAAGCCAGTCATAATAAAGAAAATAACAGAGGTTTTCACAGAAATGGGAATACCTGCCCAAGCAGTAACTGTTGTAATCCATGAAACAGAGATGGATAACTGGGGAAGTGCAGGAGAGCAGCATTCTGTAAAATTCAAAGATTTGAAAAGGTGATTTTTTAAGGAAGGTTGTAGAAATGTGATTTGCCGGGCTGCGGCGTTTTCTTAGTAATATTTATTAATACTAGTATTTCTTTATTGAATATGAGCATAAAAGTAATTGAAAGAATGATTGATTATTGCAATGAGTTGCTAGCAGCATTCAAGTTAAAAAACAAAAGGCAAATTTCCAGATGGCTGAATGAATTAGAAGCAGAAAATAAAGAAGAATTAGCACAAGCTAAGGAATTTGGAATAGCTTATCTGCTTTCTCTGCATGGCATGGTTGCAAATAAAATCACCCAAATTAAGAGGAATATTAATAATCCAAATAAATGCACAGCACTTGTCCTGAATATACTGGATTCTCTAAAAAGTATTATTGATCAAAGAAAAGTCCGGGATAAAATTATTAAAGAAGTAATTCAGCCTATTCTAAAAAGTTGGGGATATAAAAAAATAAAAAGAGCTTTTACAAAGAAAGAAGGCAATTTCATAAAAAGACTAAATGTTTATACAAGCAGAACTTCAGATTATTATGATGTTCGGTTTATCTTTGAAATAAGTATTAAAGGTCCTAACACAAATATAGAATTCCATAGAGTTGAAGAAAAATGGTTTACACTTACTGAAGATGTAAACATAAACACAGTAAAAGCTGAAGTCCAAGCCCATCTTTTAAATGTTATCAAACCTTTCTTAGAAAGATATAAATAAAATCCTAAAGAATTGCTTTCTGGAAAAGTTCTTGCTTTTTTGAGTTTTTTAGTGTTTAAGAAGGTTGTGAAGATTTCTTTGGAGTAGACTTTTGAATTCAGCAACTTCAAAGCTTCAAACCTTTAAATTTAATGAAATTCGTATAATAAGGATTAGACTCAATTAAGGCTTCGACTATTCGTTTTTTAGAAAGTGCGAGTTTTATTTTCTCTTGATGAGTTTAACAATACCTTCATCAGCATTTACTTCCACAATATCTCCATCTTTTAGAACTCTTGTAGCTATATTAGTTCCAATTACACAAGGTATTCCCAATTCTCTTGAAACAATGGCAGCATGACAAGTTATTCCACCTTCATTGGTAATTATCGCTTTTGCCTTGTTCATAATTGGAACAAAATCAGGAGTAGTCATAGTTGTTACTAAAATTTCGCCTTGCTTGAATTTGGACATCTCTCCCGGTTTCTCGATTATTCTCACTTCTCCCACAGCATAACCTTGAGAACCAGTAACTCCTTTAAATTCATTAACTTCTTCCTCTATTTCTTCAGAAGGTAATAAAATTTTATTTTTCTTTGCATACTTTTTTGCCTCATTTCCATGTAAAATTTTTTCTTTTCCACTTTTTACTATGGAAATAGAAAGTTTCTTTCTTTCTTTGACTATTTCTTTCATGTCTTTTGAATTTAACAAAATATCTTTAATTTCTTCATTAAGTAGAAAATAAAAATCCAAATAATCTGTCTTTGCTCTAGCTGCTAATTCCTTATAAAAATTTTGTAAATAGTAATGCGATTTAGTTGTTATTGCTTTTTTTTCATCTTGCATGATGGCTATATCTTTCAATGCTTCAAATAAAATAACTAAATCAAAAGGAAGTTTTAATTCTTTAACTAATATTTTTTGTTTTATATCTAGACTCCTTTGATATTGGAGAATCTCTTTCTTCTGTCTTTTTAATATATCAATTTCAAAAGACAAAAGTTCTTTTATCCTTTTAGTATAATATTTTTCATCCCAAATCTCAGGACCAAGATAATCAAAAGGAATCCAAAAATAATTATTGATTA
>JAHWIT010000141.1 GCA_019322455.1 Candidatus Woesearchaeota archaeon | reverse complement strand
ATTTCAATGAAAAGCAAGAATCCTGATTCATTTATGTTTCATACTCCTGGAATAGAGATGGTTAAATTGCAAAGCAAAGCATTTGGAATTCCTTTGATTGAGCAAGAAACAAAAGGAGAAAAAGAAGTTGAACTTAAAGATTTACAGAAGGTTATTGAGAAAGCTAAGAAAAAGTATAATATAAAAGGAATTACAACAGGAGCTTTGTATTCTAATTATCAAAGAGAGAGGATTGAAAAGATTGGAGATTCATTAGGATTAAAGGTATTTTCTCCTCTTTGGCATATTGATCAAGAGAAATTACTTAGAGAGATAATTGAAAATGGATTTAGGTTTATTATTACTAAAGTTGCGGCAGAAGGATTAGATAAGAGTTGGTTAGGCAAAGAAGTAAATTCCAAAGATATTGATAAACTAGTTGAAATAAATAAAAAAATAGGAATAAATATTGCTTTTGAGGGTGGTGAAGCAGAGACATTAATGATTGATGGGCCTATATTTAGTAAAAAGATAGAGATTGAAAAAGCAGATATTAAAATGGAATCTAAGATTTGCGGGGAATTGTTGGTTAAGAAGGTTAAGTTAATTAATAAATAATTTATTCTAAATTTTTTTCTTGTCTTATCCAAGCGTCCGTTTCTTTTTTGTATAATTCAGAGTCTTCTGAAGCTTTTTTTAATGTTTGATATCTTTGAAGTTCTTTTTCATAAGTCTCTTTGAGTTCTGGGAGCATATCAAGAGATATTTTTGTTGTGGACATAACAACTAATCTATTATAAAGCATTCTTTCTCTGTAGAATAAGGGATTTGATCTGTGTTCTGGTTGAATTTGTAAAAAATTAAATCTATTTTGATCTTTACTATTAAAATCAATTTCTAGTCTTTTAACTAATTTGGCCATTTCTTGTTTAATAACAGCATTATAATCTTCTTCACTAAGTTGTCCTATAGATCTTTTTAGTTGTAATTGGATGTATGGTGCTTTTAGAACCATATCTTCTTGGCTTTTTATAGTTCTTTCTTTAAGTGAATTAGGATTAACTCCTTCTGCATATTTAATGTAATCATTGCCTTCTATTTGGTATGTTCCAGATGGAAATAATTTTAGTGTTTCATTAGTAGGATCAACTGATTGCCATTCACTTTCTACATAAACCTCTACAAAGGGATGGTTTTGTACAACTTCTGGAAGTTCCTCTGCTTTTACCCATGATTCTGCGAATGTTCCAACATAAGAAGCTGATATTCCGCAATCTCTACATGATTCAATAAATGCTAATGCCTTTTTTTTAGAGGATTTGTTTTTTGTTTCTAAATTTACTTTTTTAAGAATGTTTTCTAGTGTTTCTTGGTTTGTTTGACCAATTAAATTCATTGTTTCAATTAAATAAGAACCGCTGCCTACTGGTTTTCCAGTTTCTAGATATTCTTTTGGGTCTTTCATTTTTTATATATTTTATAGGCAGATATTTTTAACTATTGCGGAAATTTCTTTTCTGAATAAAAAAAGAATTAGTGGGAACATTTTAAATTAATCAAGGTTATATTTAAGATCAATTCTATCTTTTTTAGGATCATATAAGATTCTTTTGTCTGTGCCTTTTATTTCTAAAATAAGCCCATTTCCAAAAGTAGTTATATATTGCCAGCCTTTATTTACTAATCTTTTTAATTCAGGTTTATCTTGTTTTAATAGATCTGTAATTGATTTTGTTTCTTGCGATTTTATTCACCTTATTGATTTCTTAAATATTCAGATTTTTGTGCAAAATATTTTACAACTTTTTCAACTAATTCACCAGCAGATTCTCCTAAATTTAGTTTAGTTGCTACTTCTGTTAATCCGATTGCTAATGCTGCGTAGAATGCACTTTCATCTACTTCTTTTAATTTTAAAGCTCCTTCAATACCATATTTTATTCTTTCTTCTGCTTGTTTATCAGAATCAATAAAAGCATTATACAAATTTATTGCAACAGAACTTAATTCTTTTTCATTCATTTTCTACCACCTTTTATTTACTTATTTCTTCTTCTTTAAATCTCTTTTCTTTATGTTTAATTCTTTTAAAATCTCTTTGCATCTGTTTCTTAAAGTTGTTTCTGTAATACCAGAAACTTTTGCTATCTTTGTTTGAGTTACTTTTGTTTTGTTAAGCAAAGCAGTGATATACAAACTAACTGCAGCTAAGCTTGTTGGATTTTTGCCAGAATTTAAGCCTAATTTTTGTATCTTTTCAATCATTTTTACTGTTTTTGTTTGAATATCTGGGCTTAAGCCAAGTTCAGAAGCAAATCTTCCTACAAAATCAACAGGGCTGCTAGGGATTAGCCTCATTTCTAGTTTTCTTAACAATAATTTGTATGTTTTTGCAATAACATGTTTGTCTAATTTAGTTGCTTCAGCAACTTCATTTAATGTTTTTGGCATGTCCTGCATTTTAGATGCAACGTAAACACAAGCTGCAATTAATTTTTCAGTGCTTCTTGCTCTTGTTATTCCTTTTTCAGCAGCCATTCTATATAATCTAGCTGCTTCTTTTTCTATTCTATCTGGAATATTAAGATATCCAGAAATTATCTTTAGATGATTTAAACCATTATTCAAGTTTTGCTCTAAAGCTGAACTAGTCCATTTATTCTTTTTTCTTATTCTTTTCATTAATAACTGAGTTTTTTTAGGCAATTTAGAAAGATCAATATTGTTACCAACTTCTGTAATTAAATTATTAGCAACTCTTGGATCAAATGGTGCTCCAGATCTGCTTTTCTTTTGAAAATCTTCATCGTCAAGAACTCTGTCTTTGCCAAAATCTAAAAGAGCTTCTTCTATAACATAACCGCATAATTTGCAGATTATTTCTCCTTTTTCTTTATTTAAAAAAAGATTCCTTTTTCCGCATTCAGGACATTTACTTATAGCTTCTATCATTTTTAGTTCACCTTGTTTAAAATAAATATGAATACTATAAAGTAGGAACACCTTATATATAAACCTTTCGGTTTTTATACCACTTTAAAATGACGAATTATGTTTAAAGATTTAAAAATAATTTAAAAATGAATGATGTTTTGAAATTTGAATTCTGGTTTTATAAGGCTTTAAATGCTTGAATTTTGGTATTTCAGATGATTGAATTCTTAGGAATTAGAGGCTATATTGTTACTTATTAGTAGTGAAAAATAGAAAGATTTAAATACTAGTGATATTTTCTATTATATTATGATCGGGGAAAAGAGGGTTTTAAAATAAACAATGAAGCATCAAATTAGTATTACAATTGATGAAGAATTTCTTTTACAGATTAGGGAATTGATAAGAAAGCAAAGAATTTTTAGAAATAGAAGTCATATTGTTGAATGCGCGCTTTTTGAGTTTATGAAGAAAAAAATACAATAAAATGAAAAGAAAAATTCTTTTAGAACCAACACAGAATGAATGGGAGTCTTTAGCTGTTTTAAATCCAACTGTAATAAAGGAAAAAAGGATTACTCATTTGTTTTATAGGGCTGTTAAGTATCCAAATTATTCTTGTTTAGGTTATGCTTTTCTGCAAAAGGGAAAATTAACTAGATTTGATGATCCTCTATTAAAACCAGAAGCTGATTATGAAGTTGAAGGTGTTGAAGATCCAAGGGTTGTTAAGATTAAAGGAGTTTACTATATATTATATACTGCATGGGATGGCAGAAATGCAAGAGTTGCTTTAGCTGTTTCAACTGATTTAATAAAATGGGAGAAAAAAGGTATTATAAGTCCAAATATTACATTGAAAGAGGCAATTAGTGTTACTAAGTCAAAAAGATATAAAAGGATATGGGAAGAAAAAGCAAAGAGAAAAGGCAATGATATGATTTTGTATGATAAGGATGCTGTTTTATTTCCACAGAAGATAAATGGCAAGTTTGTAATGCTGCACAGACTAGAGCCTGATATACAGATAGTTT
>JAHWIT010000140.1 GCA_019322455.1 Candidatus Woesearchaeota archaeon | reverse complement strand
TTTGAAAATCAAAAAAAGACTTTTTTGAAGAAAATAGATAAGTCAAAGAAAGGAGATATAGATAAAGAGATTATTTCTTTAGTTAATAAGATAAATAAATCTAAGAATTATTATACAACAAGTTCCTGCTCTGGGAGGATTGTTTTATTAATGAAGAAATTAGGGAGAAAGAAGGGATCAAAATGGATTTTTAGTTCTCATAAAAAGGTAAATTTTAAGGAAATAAAGAAATCATTACAAAATATTCCAAAACAAGATGTTTATTTTAGATTTGAGCCATTAATCTTGCATGTTTCTGCAAAGACAATTGAGGATGCACAAAGATTAGTAAATTCAGCAAGAGACATTGGTTTTAAAAGAACTGGAATTCAGTCAACAAAGAATAGAATTGTAATTGAAATAGCTTCAACAGAGATTTTGAATGCAATAATTTCTAGAAAAGGTAAATTATTAGTTGAAGATGATTATTTGAAGATTTTAATTCAAGAAGCAAACAAGAGATTAGAAAGAACAAAGGAAAAGATAAAAGAGTTTTATAGGAGATTTATTTCTTAACTGGTGACCAAACATAACGAGCCCAAAAAACATCATTATTTGTTAATCTTTTTAAATTAGATCCGTCTGGATTAATGCTATATATCGCAAGTGGCAGTGGATTTCCTACATTAGTATATGAGGATATAAAAACAATCTTATTACCTTCAGGAGACCATGATACATGTGCTTTGTACTTCTTGATTGGGTCATTAGTTAATCTTGTCTGTCCTGTTCCATCCGGATTCGTTATATAAACTTCTTGATTTCCATCTCTTTCAGATACAAAAGCAATCTTACTGCTGTCAGGAGACCATGCTGGAGTCCAGTCCATAACAGGGTTATTTGTCAATCTTGTTTGGTTAGTTCCATCTGGGTTCATGACATAGATTTCTTGATTTCCATCTCTATTAGATATAAAAGCAATTTTTAATCCATCAGGAGACCATACTGGGTAATAATCTCTGCTTGAATTATTAGTCAATCTTGTTTCTCCTGTTCCATCTGGATTTATAGCATATATTTCCCTATTTCCATCTCTATACGAATCAAATACAACTCTTGTCCAATCAGACAACCAGGATAGATTATTATCTCCATAACTTGTTAATTTTATTACTCCAGAACCATCTGGATTCATTATATGTGTTTCAGGTAAGAAGGGAGATGCGTCTCTTTCAAAAACAATTTTACTTCCGTCAGCAGACCATCTTGGTTTACTGTCAATAAGGCCTAATGTTAATTTATTTTTCCCAGTTCCATCCGGATTCATTATAAGAATATCATCATTTAAATCCATATAAACAATTTTTGTTCCGTCAGGAGACAATGCTGGTTCTGATCCAATAGTCAACAGTAAAGGTCCTGTTCCATCTGAATTAATCGAATAAATTTCAGCAGAATGTATTTCTAAGAATACTATTTTGCTTGCATCAGGAGACCAAGTAGGACATTCTTCTTTTCCTCCACTAATAAGGTCTGTAATATCTGTTTCATCCCTACCATTGATATTTACTACACAAATGTCTCGGTTGCCATTATCTAATTCTGCAATAAAAGCTATTTTGTAGCAAGGCACATTTATATTTACTTCTTGAGAATCAGTTGATTT
Source organism: Candidatus Woesearchaeota archaeon (assembly GCA_019322455.1). Classification (GTDB taxonomy): domain Archaea; phylum Nanobdellota; class Nanobdellia; order Woesearchaeales; family WJKL01; genus JAHWIB01. The sequence continues at coordinate 5,516 of JAHWIT010000140.1, read as the reverse complement.
ATTATCACTTACAACAGCTGTTATTGTATAATTTCCTCCATCTTCAAGTCCAGGAACCCATTCAATTTCATCACTAGCATTAACAAACATGCCAGCAGGTTCATTTTGGAGATAAAAGTTTAATGGATCAAAATCAGGATCAGAAGCGCTTAAAGGAATAATTAATGTTGCTCCTTGGTTAACTTCAGCATCATCAATATGATCAAGTACAGGAGGATCATTAATATTATTTACAGTTATATTGAAGTTTGTAGAATCTTGCCCGCCTTTTCCATCTTTTGCAGTAGCAGTTATTCCTGTATAAACTCCTGCATCTGTATATACTGTTTGCCATTCGCCATTTGAATCTAAAGGAGATGAATAAGTAAATGTAAGAGAATCTCCGTCAGGATCTGTAGCAATAGGATTAATTTGAATTAAATCTCCTTCATCTGCTACTATATCTGATATATCTTGTATAACTGGAGGATTATTGGTTGGGCCATCACCACTTCCGTTATCTTCGCAGCTAATGCCAAGATATGCTGCTGCAACAATAGTGCTATAAGCAAGAAATCTTTTTACTTTACTAAACAAACCTATTTCTTTTTTTATTATATTTGTAAGGCTCATTTTTTAGTTATATAAGTGATTTTTTTATAAAAAGGTTGTGCATTTTATGGAGACCATGATGGGCAGTTGTCAATGAAAAGATTATTTGTTAATCTTGTTTGATTTGTGCCATTTGAATTCATGGTATAAATCTCCCAATTTCCATCTCTATTAGATATAAAGACAATCTTGCTTCCATCCGGAGACCAATTTGGACCATATTCTTCAGCACTGTTATTTGTAAGTCTTATGACGTTGCTGCCATCTATATTTATTTTACAGATTTCAGCATTTCCATCTCTATCTGATTGGAATACAATCTTTGTTCCATCAGGAGAAAATGCAGGATAATAATCAGCAGCAATATTATTAGTTAAATTTTGCAAGCCACTACCATCTGAATTCATTTTGTAAATTTCAGCATTTCCATCTCTAAATGAATAAAAGGCAATTTTATTTCCATCAGGAGACCATGCAGGCTCATAGTCATTAGCAGGATTGTTTGTTAAGTTTATTAGTCCTGTAGCATCTGAATTTATTCTATAGATTTCATTATTCCCATTTCTGTCTGAATCAAAAGTAATCTTTGTTCCATCAGGAGAAAAAATAGGATCATTGTCATAAGCAGGATTATTAGTTATTCTAACTATGGAATTATCAATCATATTCAAAGTATAAATTTCAGCATTTCCATCTCTTTCTGACATAAAAATTATCTTGTTTAGATCAGGGGACCATATTGGATGATAATCACGAGCAATATTATTTGTTATTCTTGTTTGTCCTGTTCCATCAACATTCATGGCATAGATTTCATTATTTCCATCTCTGTTTGAAACAAAAAGTATATTTTCTGATTGTGTTAATACTTTTTTAAAATCAGTCACAGTAGCGTTATAATCAGCAATTGTTTTACTAAGTATTTCAAATTTTACTCCTAGTTTAGCTTCAAGTCCTGCAAGTAATCTCCATGAAGGGCTTTTATTTAAATCTGCTTCAAGTTTTCCGTATCCATTTATTTCTCCATAAGGCCCTGTAATGCCATACAGCAAAAGGCTTAATTGTGGTCCTGTATAAGCTTTGGCCATGGCATTTGCAGATAATATAGGAGGATTAAATTGAAAATTGTTTGAAAAATTACTTATTGGGCTCCATAAGCTATTGTTGTAAGACAGTCCTGCAGTAAGTGTTGCATCTTGCGTTACATTTGTTGTTATACCAATTGAAACATCTCCATCAAGACCTACATTAACGCCTAGTATTGGTGTAATAACAACAGGAACGTGTCCAATCCATGCTGTAATAGGAGTGAAGTTGTATCTGGCAATTTCTATTTTTTTAGTTATACTTAATATAGATGATTGTGTGGTTAATTCAATTTGAGCTGTTTCAATTGTTGTATTTGTGAAATTAAGTTCTTTTAATTCAAAATTATCTAATCTTAAATTGAAATCAAAACTAGAATCAAATGAAATATTTCCATTAGCTCTAATTTGATCATTTGTTGTAGTGATTTCATCTCCATCTGCATCATATAAAATCACATTATTTATTGCAATGTTAAAACCAAGAGATTTATTATTGGAAGATATGCCTTTTTTTGATTTCATAGCTTTGACATCACTAAGAGTTAAGTTTTTGTTTACTTCTACATAACATTTCTTAATTGCATCTTCAAGAGTGGCTTTAGCAGTTTCAACAATTACATTACTATTAATTGAAACATTACTAACTTTACGAAGAAGACCATTAGGTGTAATGTTATTGACTCCTAAAACAACAACATCTTCTGGTAATAATGATTCTAATTGTGTTGTAGTTTGATCAAATGTTAATTTTCCATCAGCTTCTGAGTAATCTAGAAGTTCTTGAATTGTGGAATCATCTAATACTTTTGTTGTACTGGGAATTTCAAAAGGGGGATTATTATTACTTCCATTATCATCGTCTCCGCATCCAATTCCAAAATATCCTACTGCAGCTATTACAGTGCAGGCTATAGCTCTCTTTATTTTAGAAAAGAAATTTCTAGAATTAATAACTTTATCAGTTAGGTTAGCCATGCCTCCCCCTATTAATAATTAATGTTTTAGAGTTATTTAAACTTTATGTTTTTGTCGAGAAAAAGAATATTAAAACAACAAAATTCCACTCATCTAAGATGAGTGGTTAGGTGGAATTTTGAGCATCAAAAACCACTTCATGTTGCTGATGCTTGGACAGTATACCACCAATCTGTGATTGGTGGTTTTTGACAAATAAAAAATTTATCTTTTGAGCACTAAAAATACCAGTAAACCAATTGTGCTTATTGCTGCAACAATTGCAACTGCTAATAGTACAATGTAAGCAGTGCTGTTTGTAAATGATGTTTCTACTGATTCTGTTATTCCAAATTCATCTAATATATAATTTGGAATTTGAGTTTCTGTTGTGTCTTCTATAGTTGTTTCTTCTTCCTCTTCTTCAGCTTCTTCTTCATTATTTGTTGGAGGGTTTGTTGCACAGTCTCTTACTGTTAATGTAACATCTTTTTCATCAGCATGAACTCCATCGTTATCAGTTCCGCTGTAATAAAGGACAACTCTTAATGCATAATTAGCTGCTGCTGCATCTTCTGGAATATCAATTTGGAATGTTTGTGAAAATACATCATCTTCTCCAAATTTCTCTAATTCTATGCCTGTTTTATAAAGATCAATACCTAGAACAGTGTTTTTGACATATACAGAGATTTCATCATCTCCTCTATAACCAATGCTTTCTGCTCTTACATTTAAACTTGTTGCTCTTGAGCAGCTTAGTATACTTGAACCAAGCTCAGCTTTTGTTAGTATAAAATCATATTTTTTTCTTCTTACATCAAAATTAATTTTTATTTTTTCTCCGTGTTCTGCATCATTTTCATCTGTTCCTGTTAGATAAACATACATATCATATGTGCCATAATTATCAACTTCATCATCAACTGAGAAATCTACTGATTCTTCTTCTTCATCTCCTTCAGGGACTGATCCTAAATCAATATCTTCATCTATATCTTCCCAATCCCAGCTACTATCTGTATCACTGTCAAGCAAAACATTTGCTGTTACATCTTCAATTTCAACATTATCACTGCTTGAATATTCATTTTCTGCAACAACTTTAATTGTAATGTCATCTCCAGGCCTGATTTCTTCTGAATCTTCATTATCTTTAATCCTGTCTTCACTTCCTTCATTTATTGAAAGATAGATTCTATCGCTTTTGAATACAAGCTTGTTTTCTCTCTGTATATATACAGGGATAGTTAGTGTGCTAAGATCACTAAATGTTACAACAGCATCAGCAACATGAAAGGCTTTTGGCATTAGATAATCATCTTCTGAATCATCTGTTTCAACTGCATCAAGATCTTCAGGAACTCTTCCATTTAAAACAAGTGTTCCAGGAGCTGTGTTAGTTATGCCTGTTGGAAGGCTTCCGCTGACGCTTAAGTTTAAGTCAGAAGTGCTAAATCCGTATGTGTATGTGAAGCTTACTCCTGTAACATCTACAGAGACTGTTTCATTACTTGTTAAAACTAGATTTACTGAATTAATATAAATATCATGTTCATCATCATCATCAGATTTAGGATTACTTGCATCTTGCTCTGGTCCTCCAAAATTAGGATCATCTTCATCATACGTGCCTTGTAATGATACAGCTGCGCTGACCATTGAAACACATAAAACTAGAAATAATGCCATTAAAAAACTTATTAACAAACTTTTTTTCATTTTATAACCCTCCAAATTTAAATAATAATAATTAAAATATTCCCCCAATATTGTTTTCTATTCTGTAGTAATAACACTTATATTTAAAGGTTTTGGTTATTTTAAGAACATTTTCAGTATATAAGAATAATTCTTATTGATTCTAATTAAATAAAGAAAAAACCGTAAATGTTTAAAATTAAGCCCTATTTTCTTATTTAATGGTAGAAATTACTGAATCAGATGTATATTTTACATTGAGTTATCATGTATGGAAAACTCCTAAAGAGATTAATAATGATATCAGGCAAAAGAAAGGTAAGAAAGTTGGCTTTGAAAAGAAGAGCGCATTAAAAACTGGTCTTGCTGTATTGTTTACGGATTCAATAATACCTCCTACTAAATTATTTATTCATTTAAACAGTCTTGTAGTGCAAGGTTTTGCAGAATATAGAGAAAGAAGACCTGCTGAGATTAGTAAAAAGTATGATATTCCATCAGAAAGAGAATATCATCTAACTTCTAATGGTATTAAGAATAAAAGTAAATATACAAAAGAGGAAAATGAAGGATTAGAGGGTTGTTTACAACCATCTTATTTAGTTAAGGATTAATAAAAATTTGAATTACTTTTTAACACCCCATTTCCAGATTGCTTTGTGTAGTTCCATATGATCCTCTGCGTATTTTTCCAAGCTAATACCTTTCATTGTTGCTTCGACTGCTTGCCTCATTGCTCTTGCTCCGTAAACTGTTCCATCTGGATGCCCGTGACAACCTCCACCTGCTTGGATTATTATATTATTTCCCATTGTTTTCATTAAAGGAGGGACTGCTCCTGGGTATAAGCCTCCTGAACAGACTGCAAATACTGGCTTAATTCTGCCCCAGTCCTGCTCTAGTCTATGTGCTGGTTCTTCTGGACGAATAATTTTATCTTCTATTTCTTCACCAATTGGAACGACTTCTTTTGCTCCGCCAACCATTTTTCCAAAAACAGCTCCTATGTGAAGTTGATCAACTCCTATTAATCTAGCAATCTTTGCTATTGTCAACATGCTAATTCCATGATAAGGATTCTTTGTTACAGCTGCATGCATTGCTCTGTGTGCATGGATAACCATTCCTAGATCTGCATCTCTTACTGTCTGCAGTGCAGACCATCCAATTGTAAGGATGTCA
>JAHWIT010000139.1 GCA_019322455.1 Candidatus Woesearchaeota archaeon | reverse complement strand
CAAAGAAATATAGTTGGTTAATAATTGATTGTGCTCCTAATAATGAATTAAGAGAAATAGAAGATATTTCTAAAGAAGTTTTTGAAAAGGTAAAGGAAAAAATTTAATTTTTTCCTGTTGAGCCAAAACCACCTTCTCCTCTAGATGTGTCGTCTAAGGATTCAACTTCTTCAATTTCTGCATTTTCTACTTTGTTGATTACCATCTGTGCAATCTTCATGTTTTTCTCTATAGCAAAATCTTCTGTTCCATGATTTATTAAGATAACTCCAACAAGACCTCTATATCCTGCATCAATTGTTCCTGGTGTATTCACAACACTGATGCCATGCTTTGCAGCTAATCCAGACTTTGGCCTTACTTGTGCTTCATAACCAACAGGCAAAGCAATCCTAACACCAGTTGCTACTATTTTTCTCTCTCCTGGCTTTAAAACACAGCTTTCAGCAGAAAATAAATCTAATCCAGCATCTCCTGGATGTGCATAATTTGGAAGTGTAACTTCCTTATCTTCTCTTTGCATTTGTATTTTCATTTCTATAACCTCCTATAATTTAACTCCTGGGTATAATGGATATTTTCCACATAATTCTAAGATATCCTGTTTTACTTTAGAAATAATTTCTTTATTGTCAATATTTGAGATAACTTTGTTTATAGAATCTGCAATAACCTGCATATCTGATTCAGTAAAACCTCTAGTTGTAATAGCAGGTGTTCCTAATCTAATTCCAGAAGGATCAAAAGGGCTTCTTGTGTCAAATGGAACCATGTTTTTATTGCAGGTAATGCCTGCTTCATCTAAAGCATGCTCTGCCTGCTTTCCTGTTATATTTTTATTTGTTAAATCAACAAGCATTAGATGGTTGTCTGTACCATCTGAGATTAATTTAAATCCATGATTCATTAATGCTTGTGCTAATGCTTTTGCATTTTTCAGAACTTGTTCAATGTAAGTTATAAAAGAAGGCTTTAATGCTTCTCCAAATGCAACTGCTTTTGCTGCGATAACATGATCTAAAGGGCCTCCTTGCATTCCTGGAAATACTGCTGAATCAATCAAACTTGAAAGTTTTTTAGGAGATCCATCTTTTAATTTTTTATCTGAATGATATTTATTATGAAGCCTATCTTCTTCCATTGATAAAATCATTGCACCTCTTGGGCCTCTTAATGTTTTATGAGTGGTTGTTGTTACAACATCACAATGTGGAAATGGCATCATATGTTTTCTAGCTGTAATAATTCCTGCAAAATGCGCAACATCTGCCATTAGATAAGCATCTATTTCATCTGCTATTGCACGAAATTCTTTAAAATCCAAATTTCTTGGATATGCACTATAACCAACTAAAATTAATTTTGGTTTTTCTTTTAATGCTATTTTTCTTACTTCATCCATATCTATTCTTTCTGTTTGTTTTGAGATACCATATGAAATAAAATTATAGAATTTTCCAGAGAAATTAACTGGACTGCCATGAGTTAAGTGTCCTCCGTGAGCTAGATTCATTCCTAAGATTTTATCTTTTAGGTTAAGCAAGGCAAAATAGGTTTCCATATTTGCCTGGGAACCTGCATGAGGCTGTACATTTGCATGCTCTGCATCAAACAGTTTTTTAGCTCTTTCAATTGCTAAGTCTTCTGTAATATCAACAAAATCATTTCCTCCATAGTATCTTTTATGAGGATAGCCTTCTGAATATTTATTAGTAAGCCATGTTCCCATTGCCTGCAAAACAGGAATAGAAACAAAGTTTTCAGAGGCAATTAATTCAACTGATTCTCTTTGCCTTTTTAATTCATTTTTTACTGCTTCAGCATCTTTAGGATCTGATTTCTTTAATTCTTCTTGATTAATCATTTTTTTCTCTTATATGTTAGAAATGAGAATTTTACATTGAATTTATTCTTGATATCCATCCCTTCATGATCTTCTTGATTAATTAGTTCCCATTCATCAAAATTTATTTCAGGATAAAATGTGTCTGCATCATAATCATGATAGATTCTTGTTAATTCAAATATATCTGCAACTTTCATTCCTAGTTTATAGATTGTTGCTCCTCCTATTATGAATGCTTTTTCCACTCCTTTTTTCTTTACATATTCAATAGCTTCATAAAAATCATTGAAAACAGTTGTTCCTTTTGGTTTGTAGTTTTTGTCAAAAGTAAGAACTATATTTTCTCTTCCTGGCAGAGGTTTTGCATTATCAGGCAATGATTCATAGGTTTTATCTCCCATTATGCATGGAAAGCCAGATGTTTTTTCCTTGAAATGCTCAAAATCCTCTTTAATATGCCATGGAATATCATTATCTTTTCCAATTGCATTATTTTTGGCAACTGCAACAATAACAATTATTTCAGTCATGCTCAAAAATCACCTCTATGATTTTTGGCATAATGAAAATTTTGAATTTTCATTATACAGCCACCTCAAATTTTATTCTTGGATGTTTCTCATAATTTTCTACTTTTGTATCAGTATGCTTCCAATCAAATATTGACTTGAAGTTTTCTGTTTTTATTGTAGGAAGCGGGAAAGGCTTTCTTGCTAATTGTTCTTTAATTCCATCTAAATGATTTACATAAATATGAGTATCTGCTAAAAATCCAACAAGCTTGCCTTCTTTAAATCCAGATTCTTTTGCTAATAAATGCAGCAATAATGCATAACTTGCAATATTAAAAGGCAAGCCTAAAACAGAATCAATTGATCTTTGATTCCATAAAAGATTCAGTTTGTCTCCAATAACTGTAACTTGGAATGAATAATGGCATGGTGGCAGAGCCATCCTGTGAAAATCAACTGGATTCCATGCTGAAATAATCATTCTTCTATCACTAGGATCTGTCTTTAATTTTTCTACTACATTTTTTAATTGATCAATTCCTTTTCCTTCTGATGGTTGATTATGTGCAATATATTTTGCTCCAAAGTTTCTCCACTGCCATCCATAAATAGGACCTAGTTCTCTCTCTTCCATCATTTTTTTCTTTGTTTCTTCATCATGGCCATAAGGAACTTTATCAGGAGAACACCATGCATCCCAGATATGGTTGTCTTTGTCTCTTAGCCAATTTTTATCTGTAATTCCTTTGATAAAGAATTCTAATTCAGAAGAAACTAATCTTAATGGAACTGATTTTGTAGTCAATAAAGGAAATCCTTTTTCCATATCATGTTCAAACATTGCTCCTGGGATTGAAATAGCATCTATTCCAGTCCTGTTTTTCTTGACTACTCCTTCTTTAAGAATTTTATTTATAATATCAAGATAAGCTTTCATTTATCCCCCTGTCTGATTCTGAAATTTTAAAGATTTAAATATTTTTTGTTAGTCCTTTATAACTTTGTTTTGATTAATAGTGTTTGTTACAACATAATAGTGTGGCCATTTAGTATATATATTTGGTATTATATTTTCAATGTTGATATTATTTATAAATCATTTTTACTTTCTAAAATGTACTCGTTGGGAAAACGAGGTGTTTAGATTTTATAATTAGAGGTGAAAAAAAAGAGGTGATTTTTTTTGAAGAAACAAACAGTGAGTTATGAAGCAAGCAAGGATTGTAAATCATTAGAAAGTTTTTTTCCTAAAGAAAAAGAGGAAGAAGAAAAATAAATTATTTTAAAAATTAGATTTGATTTCTTAATTAATTCTTAGTGTTTTGTTTGGGTTTTTAAGTGATAAGACAAACTTCTCTGAATAATTTAATTCTAAAAAACCAAGACATGGAGATAAAATATTGTTCTTCACAACTAATATATTTGTATGGATTACATCTTGATTCATCACAGGATCCATAATGCCAACCTATTTTAAGTGTAGGTAAACAAGAGCCATCAACACACATTTTATTTACTTTACATCTAATCCATTTTCCATTTCTGCAATACATAGAAGCATCTTTGTTGCATTCACCTGAAAGTGTTTCTTTTTCACAGGTTTCCATATAATAGATATTCCAGAAATCAGGTCTTTCTCTTTTAGAAACACAATTAGTCATAATACTGCCTTCTTCACAATATTCAACAGAGCATTCATCTGTATGCCAAAAGGTATTATAGAATTCCTTGCAATTAAGTGTGCAATCTTCTGGACAATTCTCAAATGTTTCTTCGAGTTCACATATTTGATCTCCGCAGTATGGAATATGAATTTTATATTCTAAAACATCAATTTTTAATTCTTCTGGAGTTGATCTATTATAACCTGTTGCTATTGCTTTATTCCCTACATATTTTGTCATTTCTTCTGTAAGATCACCCAGGACTGTGTAATTTCCTTGTTCTGATTCAATTATTAGTTTGCCTTTTGGTAAACAATCTTCTGGACAATTTGTATAGTTTTCTCCTGGTTCGCAGATTTCATTGCCACAACAAGGAATTATTGGTGTGTTTACACATTTTTGTTCAATATAGTTATATGAATCAACTGTACATATGTTATTATCATCGCAATTAGGGCAATCATCTGGACAATTTGTGTGGTTTTCTCCTAGTTCACAGATTTCATTGCCGCAACAAGGAATTATTGGTGTGTTTACACATTTTTGTTCGGTGTAGTTATATGAATCAACTGTACATATGTTATTATCATCGCAGTCAGGGCAATCTTCTGGACAATTTGTGTAGTTTTCTCCTTGTTCACAGATTTCATTGCCGCAAAATGGTATTGCTGGTTTTGTATATAATCCAGTATGTTGAGGGTTATGTTGAAACATTGGCCATTCTATTGTTTCTGGATTATATGGTGAATCAAGATCCCATACATATATTGTAGTAACCTTATTTGTATTCCATAAACTAGAAGCAATCAATTCGATATCTTCATCATTATCTAAGTCACCCAAATTTAACCTTAACCTTTCCTCTGTTAAATCAGTTATTCTAGGAAAACCATCAATTATAGTTCCATCATAATTAAAAGCATAAATTTTATTTCTATCATCGCTTATGATCACATCAGGAAAGTTATCTCCGTTAATATCTCCAATAATAGGATCTCCTATAATATTAAGGTTATTCTCTACTTCAATTTTAACAGGCCAGCCCTCTAAAAAGGATCCATCATAATTCACAGCAACAATCTTTCCACCAAAACCTCCATAAACTATCTCTAGCTGTCCATCTTTATTCAAGTCTCCAATTGCAGGATGAGTTTTGGTATAGATATTATTAGTCCATATTAAATTTCCTTTTATATCCATCAGACTTCCTTGTGTAAATATTTCTAATTGGCCATCATTATTTATATCTGCAATTGCATTTGAATACCTCCAACCATAAATTAAAACAGGAAAATTATTTATCCTAGTTCCATTGCTGTAAAACCCGTATAAATTATTATAATCTGAACTTATTCCTGCTGCTAGTGAGCCAACAAAAATCTCTAAATTACCATCATTATTGATGTCAGCTAAAAGAGGAGTAGAACGGCCTCTATCATTTTTATTTAATTCAACAGGCCAGCCTTCTAAAAAGGCACCTGTATTATTAAAAGCGAGAATTTCGTGTAATTCAGTTAAGCATTTTCCATGAGCACATTTATTACTCTTACATTCGCTATCTTTAGAACAATCTTCTTCTAAATAAGTAATCTCTTGTGCAACTACAATCTCTGGATATCCATCATTATTTATGTCTCCTACAGAAAGTTCACATACAGTGATTGCATCGAGAGAACCACATATCCTGTGCCTGTTTTCAACACTGCTCTGTTTCCATTCTTTAAATAGAGTACCATCTGGTTCAAACACGCTAATATTTGCATGATAAGGAGGACTAAATGAATAAGGTTCAGCGACAATTATTTCAAATATTCCGTCTTGATTTAAGTCTGCTATGACAGGTGGTTTTGAAATAAAGCCGACTTCAACAGGCCAGCCATCAAGTAAGCTTCCGTCATGTTTAAATACATATACCTTTGAGGGATGTGATCTTAAATTTATTATTATTTCTTTAAATCCATCTCCATTTATATCAAAAACAATAGGTGTCCCTAATATACTTTCTGTCTCTATATTAATAAGTGTTAGATCTAAAGGCAATTTAGAGACAATAGTAATATCTTTACTTTCAGTTTCATCTGTATTTCTAACAACCAGTTTAAAATAATTAATTCCCTCACCTAATAATGAGGTATCAAAACCTGAATATAAGACATCATTTATTACAGGAACATTACTTCTGGTAATCTCTTCCCAAACACTAGGATTGTCTCCTTTTCCATAATACAAAACATAGTTAGAAAATTCTTTTCCGCTTGCAGTTCCGATTATATCTGCTGTATCTTCATTCAATATCCCGCTAGTCTCAATTTTTGCAATAGCTGGAATTCCAGCATGTTTTATAGCATTTAGTGCGTCTATTCTCCCATATCCTTGTGTGTTTATGTCTTTACCAATATCAATAGCTGTATTTCTTAAAGCCATTTTAATTTCATCTGGAGTCCAATCTGGATTTTTCTGTAATAATAAAGCTGCTGCTCCTGCTACATGAGGGGTTGCCATTGATGTTCCTGAGATTGCAACATGTTCTGTATCAATACATTGTCTAGCTTGCCAAGCAGCGTCCCATTGCGCTGCGCAAATACCAACTCCTGGTGCAACTATATCTGGTTTAATTATTGTTCCATTTGGCCAGATAACTGGGCCTCTGGAACTAAAATAAGCAATATTATCTGTTTTGTCAGAAGCGCCAACTGTTATTGCTTTTCTTGCTGTTCCTGGGCTGCCTATTGATCTTTCTCTAGGACCTGAATTACCAGCAGCTATGACAGCAACAATACCATTTTCAACAGCTGTGTCTACTGCTTGTGAAACTGGATCATCTGGATTTCCAGAACCTCCTAAACTCATTGAGATTATATTAACATGATCTGAGAAATCTTTATCTTGATTTGGATCAACTGCTCTTTCAATTCCTGCAATTACCCAATCCCAATAACCTGATCCTCTGGAATCTAAAACTTTATAAGCATAAATCTTAGCGTCAGGAGCAACCCCTTTTAATGTTCCATTTCCTGCTGCTGTTGCAGCGCAATGAGTTCCATGTCCGTGATCGTCCATTGGGTTATTGTCGTTGTTTACAAAATCATGGCCTCCAATAACTTTTGAATTAAATGTAATTTCAGGTATTTCATAAGGGTCAGTTGAATTGTAATCATGGCAATAGATGTTTAAATCACTGCCAATAAAACAAACTTTGTTGCCTTGTGCATCAAGGGTTCCTGATGATTTTAGCACATTTATTTGCACATAACGATCCTGTAATTGATCATATGCAATTATTTTATCAGCATTAACATCTTTAGAGAAAAATATTATTGGATCTCCAATAGCTCCTTTATTAATATAAGAAACTATTCCCAAACCACTTTTGATATTGGTTTCACTACCCTCTTCTATTTTTTCGAGATCTTCTGATAAAATAGTATACTCGCCAGTGTTTATATCATAAAGATAATAAGTTTTCCAATCAGGATCAAAATTAGTTTTGCTGCAAGTTGCATAAAGTATTTTATCATCTTCAAAATCAAGAATTGGACCAATATCAGGAGGGTTAATATATCTTTTCTCTCCAGTGTTTGTATCATAAACTCCTACATTCTTGTAACATAAAGGAGCAGGTACAGGATAAACAACTATATTTCCAGAAGATAAAGGCATATAATTAATTTCTATGTCATTCTCAATAGTAATTGTTTGTTCGGTTGAGATATTATAAACATAAATATTCCAGTTCAATATTCTATTTTGATCAAATAAACCTTTTCCATAAATAACATTTTTATTAGATATAGAAATGAAACTTATATCATCTATATTATCATCAATTTTCTTATGAATCCCTGTATTTATGTCATATAGATATATAGCTTTTTCAAAAGCAAATTCATCATGAGCTAAATAAACTAATAGATTACCGTTTACTGTTAATCTCCTTATCCATGTAAGGTTATCATTAGCAATATTAATCTTTGTATGTGTGTTTGTTTCAAAAGAATAAATATATATTGTATTATTGGAATAGTATACTAATCTATTTCCATCTAAAGCAATTTGTTGGTCTATATCCTGAGGGTAATAAGGAAAAAAAAGATCTAAAGGTTTATCATTAATCTTTTCAAAAGGTCTTTCTTCAACCAAAGTTCCACCTAAATCAGTATGAGTATAATCAACACCTGTATCAATTATAGCAATAGTTACATTTTTTCCTGTTAAACATTCTTTTCCTGAAACAGCGCAATCATTTCCATCTTCGTCTAATTGCCAAACATCATCTGCATTAATTAAAGGAACAGAGTCCATTAAAGTGATATTAACTCTGTAATTTGGATAAATTGTTTTAACATAAGGAGATTGTTTTAATTGTTCTGCTTCTTGTGTTGTTATGTTTAATGATATGCCATTAAAGACATCTGTAAATTCATTTGGTAATTTTGTATTTTGTTGAGATGCAACTGCATGGCCTGTTATAGAAGGGATTCTAGCTTGAATATCTGCTAAAGCATTTCTGTGTTCTTGTAGAATTCTATCTCTTTGGGATCTTACTCTAGAAGATTTTCTTGATTTACTATAAGCAATTCCTATTCTTTTTATTTGGCCTAAGGTGTATTTATATAATGGTGATGAGGCTTCTAGTTCTGATTCTCTTTGTTGGATGTCTGATTCTAAATCTGCTTTTTTCTCTAGAACTGGCTCTTCTTGGAATTGGATTATATAGCCTTCAAATTGTTGTTCTGGAAGCATATCTATAAATGGTTCTTGGATTAGAGGAGTATCTTGTTGAGCAAATATTATAGGTAGAATTATTAGTAGTAAAATTATCCAAAGACTTTTTCTTGAAATTAATTTTTTATAGGGCTGGTTCATCTTTTAGATTTTTTTATTGTTTTTTTAGTAATTTTAAAGCAAAATATGATTAAGATAAATATAAAAATGATAAGTAGTAATATGATCTGAATAGGGATTTTTGGAATTTCTTCTAATCTACAATCTTGTGGACAATTCTGATAGTTTTCTCCTGGTTCACATTTATTATTTGCATTGCAAACTCCAACAAAAGGAATTTCTGCTTGTTTTTCAATAACTGCAAATTGTTGTTTTTTTGTTATTGTTTTATAATCTTGTTTAGAAGCAGTTATTTCTAATTCATAAGTTCCTATTTGTTCTGCTTTGATTGATGTTGGTAAGGTTAATTGTTGAGTTGTTTTGTCTGGTAAAGTTAGAGTTGCTGTTATTGTTGGTTCTGGAACTTCTGAATCATAATTGAAATAGATATTCTCATTTTTAATGAAGATTTTTGATTTTTCTGAGCAGGCTTGGTCTTTGCAGGTTTTTAGTTCAAAAGAAAATGATGGATTTGTAATAATTCTAAATTCTTTATCCACTTTTGTTTCGTAAGGTTCTATTAAAGAAAAATATGCAACACATTCTTGGGGTTCAAAAATATCTACCAGAGGTCCTGTATAATTTTCACTAAAAGGTTTTTCTGCAATAAGATCTTTTGTTTTAAGTTCAAGAAGGGCAGAAGGAATGCCTGGACAGTTTATTCCTAAAATGTATCTTATTTGTTGGTTAATATCTGAATATATTGTAAAATTAAAAGAAATGATTTCTCCTGTTCTAAATTCGCTTTTTATATCTATACGAGGAACTATTAATGCTTCAACAGTAGCTATTGAAAATAGTAAAATACAGACCATTAAACCAAGTTTTATTTTTTTAACCATTTTACCGTCTCCATGTTAATTTATTATTTAACAAATATGTTGGATTTAATGAAACAGTAGGATCTCCAATTAATGTTGTTTGGTATTTGTATTTCCTATATCTAAATCCATTAGTAAATGCCTCACCTATTGTTTGATTATAATAATAAATATTGTTAATAGAGTTCATGTAGATATAATTTCCAGTCCAGGCAACTGAAACAGCACCTAAATGTCCTAAAGAACCTTGTCTTAAAGCTCTTGTACAAAAAGTTTTATCATGAAAATAAGAACAAGTAGAGCAAGCATCATTGCTTATAAAAGAATTATTTAGTAATGGAATTTTTCCAGAGTCAATTCCTGCCCATCTAGTGGAGCCATGATCAGCGTAAGATATTAAATCATTATCTTCCCATAGAATAGGATTAAAATCATAACAATTTTCATATCTTGTATCCTTAACTGCTTTATAACCAGAATTTTCAAATTTATTGGCCCATTTCTCTGAATTCTCTAACATATACTCAAATGAACTTGCCATAAAAGTAGCTTTATTTGTTTTTTTGAAATCATTATAAAATAGATCTCTTGCTAAGTATGAAGAAACATCAGTAGGAGTTATTCCAATAATTCTTCCAACAGCAAAATCTGGCAAATTATCTTCATTAAAATCAGCATATTCTGAAGCATCAAGAGTTCTATGAATATCATACCAAGAACTTGTGTACATATATTCTGAAATAGGAATAACATCAGGAGAATCCATTATTGTTAAATAATACTCAGAAGATAGTTTTGGAATAAGTTTTACATTTGCTTTATATACTGGAGTTCCTTCTTTTACAATAGGATCGATTCTTATCTGCATGTTTTTATTAATAAGATCTCTTGGGATCTCAAATAATTTTTTTTGTGGTTCATGCCAGAGAGGACTCAAACCTATATTTACATTATTGACATAGATTTCTAAATCCCCTGCTATTCCAAATGCTTCAACAATTAGGTTGTAGTCATATTGAGTATCTACATCATCAAAATTAAAATATGTTGTTTGATTTGCTATCTTGTTTCTGATAATAACACTATCTAATTCAGGCATGCAACTAGTATTTGAAATAATGCAACTAGCTATATTAGCATATGTACGATCTTTTGAATAAGCTAAACCTATGTAGCTCCCTTTCTTACTTGATAATGCTAATTTACCATTGTAATCCAAGGTTATTGTTAGATTAGATGTGTTTAGGTTATAAAAGAGATCACCTATGTAGATTGAACCAATATCTGATAAGATTTTAGCTCTGTCTTTACATTTGATTTCTTTGATTTGAACTAATTCATCGTTAAAATAAACTTTAATATCTTCTTTATCAGATGGGCAGTCAAATAAAAATCCAGAGAAATGCAAAGAATATCTTTCTTCGCTTTCTTGTCCTTCTGCTAGAAGAAATTCTTTTTGAGCAAGTCTGCTTTCATAAATGCGAATGCTAAAAGGTTGTCTATTGTTATCTGGATTTACATCATTTGTAGAATTAACATATGCTATTAAGCTTTGATATCCAGGGACATAGAAAATCGAGCTAAACTCTTTTTCAATTATTTCTTTAGATTCAATATCTCCTATATAACTTTGATTTATCAATGTCTTGTTTTCTTTCCATTCATTTTCTGTTTCATTGTAATAATAACCATAACTCAAATACAAATATATCTCAACATCTTTTGCTGTTTCTGTTCCAATGTTAAATATTTTTAAAGGAATAACTGTTGGTTGATTTATATAAGAAGTTGTCCATCTAGTTAAAGGAGTAATGTCTGCTCCTTCTGGAACCACATTAATTGAAATATAATTATTATTATTTTGAATATTTTTTTCTTCATTAGATGTGTTTGCAGTTATTTTTAAGGAATGCCAACCAAGTTCATTTGATATAAAACTGAAATTCTCTTTTACAGCTTGAAAAAGTGACAAATTACCTAGAGATTTAAAATCTATTAAACTTAAATTGTCAAAACAACCAGATTCGTTGCAGAAATAGTCTAGTTTATATAAATAAACATTAACATTCTCTGCTTTTCCTAAACCCGTATTTCTAACTTCTATTGGTATATTTTTTGGAGTATTGATTATTACAGTGTCATCCCAAAATTGAAGTTCGCTATTATACAGTCTATTTAATAATTGGATATCAGGAGAAATATCTATACTAAAATTAAAACTTATAGTATTTTCTTTTGTATGTAATTCTAAACTTTGTTCTTCAAATCCTGAAGAACATAAATCTTCTGGGTTACAGGAATAATGTTTAGGTAAAGTGTAAAAATTAGAGATTTGTGATTTTAAATCATTATCTATATCCTGGTAATCTTGTTTATCAGTTGTTAATATTAGTTCATGTTTTGCAGATGCTAAAATCGGAGAAAGTAAAGAAGTTTTTGTATAAAGATTGACAACTTTTTCCAAAGATTTTTCTGGTTCAAGTAAAAGAAATAGTTTTTTATTTAAGCTACCTGGATTCACAAATATAAACTTTTTTGTTTGGGTTTTATCTATATATTTCTGCTGCAATTCTGTTAGATCATATTGTTCATTACAGCTGCTTCCAGCAGGAGAAACAGAACCAATACATGTTATATTTCTTCTAATAAATATATTTTCAATATCTGCTGATGTTCCTTGTATGATTAATGGTGCGTTTATCAATGAAGCATAAGTTGAAGCTAATAAAGCTAGTTCATAATTATCTTCAACATAAACAATATCTTTAAATGATTTCCAGTAAGAGAAATAATCTTTTGTAGAAATTCTTTGTATTTGATTTAAATTTAATCCAGCGCCTAATTCTGGTTTTGTTGTCAATAGATTATCTAATTCTTGAAGAGTATTCCCTATAATTGTTAAATCAGTTGGATTATATTGTTGCATAAAGTATATAGTTGAATCTGCATCAAAGGTATGGTCTGGAAGTACTTCTGATTTGTTATAGATTAAAGTTATGTTAAAATTTGTTGTTTGTCCTGGTTCTAATTTTACTTTTGGGATATCAGTACTTACATGGGATAATACTAATTCATAAGGAACTATGTAAAGTTCACCCAAAGCAGAAGGATCAAAAAAAGGTCCTTGGAATTTATAGTTTTCATTACTCAAATCTATTGATTCCTGACAAATATTTTTTACTGTGATTGAATAAGAGATTTCTTCATCTGGAAAAAACTGATTTTTGTTTAATTGAACATCTTCAATACATAAATCATAGATATTATATTCGCCAGGACTAAATTTGCAAAAATTTTCTATATGGTCTGTTGCGAAGTAAGGAGTGAATAAAGTATATTCATTAATCAGAACATTGCCTCCTGTTCTTTTAAGTGTCAGGTTGTTGTTTTCTTTTCTTAATAAGTTTTTTTCTGCACTCCAAAAAGCTCCTTTTAAACGATAAAGGTTTTCTCCTTGATAATTTATATACTTGTTTAATTGTTGACCATTGAAGTATATTTCATATGAGATTTCATAATAGCCTTTAGGATCTATTTTTGATCCTGTTAAATTTAAATCTCCTCTAGGAATGCCTTTTTTCATTTTATTGTACATATCATCAGATAGATTAAATAAAATTGTAAATTCACCAGAATCCACCATTCCTTCTGCAAGGATATAATCTTTAAAATTCCAAGAAACAGCTAACCCGGTATTTTTGAGAAACTCTTCTTTGTCTAAATCTATTGTTTTGTTTGTAAAATTTTCCTCATGATAAATCAGAGTAGGATAAACACATACATTATCTGGAGTTCCTGTTCCTCTTTGACAATTTTCTTCATTTCCAGTCCATGTTGTTACAGGAACTAATGGAAGAATATTGTGCCAGTCTTTGTCAGAGATTAAAAATGTTTCTTTGGATGAATACTTTTGTAAGTCTTTTTTATTAATGCTGATGGCAGGCTCATTAACTTTAATTTCTTTTTTAAACATATTATTAGTTTCATTTGATTCTTCGATATAGCCTTCATCGTCTATAAATGCATGTAGATAATATGTTCCTGGTTCTGGGAAATTAATTACATAACTTTGAGTAAATAATTGATGAGTCTCTCCAGGTTGAAGCCTTTTTGCGTCTGCATAACCCACTGAATGGATATTATTCCATATTGCTTTGTTGTAATCTGATTCATTGCTGACATAAAAGTCTAGAGTCAAATCATTTTGTGTTGCAGCATCATCTTGATTTTTAACAGTAATATTATATGAATAATCTTGATTTGGATATAGATTGGTTGAATTAAGTGATATATTTTGAACAATCAGATCTGGTTTTTCTAAAGGTATTACTAATCTAAGAATTCCTTCTACTGTTATTGTGTCTTTTATACAAACACCATCTTTGCAGCCATTTGGACATTCATAGCCTATAGATGACATTATGCCATTTTCAGCACAATAACCTTCATTTAATTGATTGCTTGTTTCACTATCATAACAATGATCATAAAAAATACTATGATCTAAGCCATCAACATATCTTACAGATACTTTATTAGGATCTTCGCCAATTATTGCGCCTGTTGTTTTATTTTCTCCATATAATCCTCTGGATTCTCCTTTAATAAAATAATTTAATCCATTGTCAGAATCTGTACATTCTAGTATACAATCTTCTGGGCAATTTTCAATTGTTTCTCCTGGTTCACAGATTTCATTGCCACATTCTGCAGGATAGATCTTAATTTCTTTTTTAAACATATTATTAGTTTCATTTGATTCTTCAATATAGCCTTCATCGTCTACAAAGGCGTGGAGATAGTATGTTCCTGGCTCTGGAAAATTAATTATATAATTTTGAGTTAATAGTTGATAAGTTTCTCCAGGTTGAAGTCTTTTTGCATCTGAATAGCCTACTGCATGGATCTTGTTCCATATTGCTTTGTTGTAATCTGGTTCTTTACTGACAAAAAAGTCTAGAGTTAAACCATTTTGTGTTGGAGCATCATCTTGATTTTTAACAATAATCTTATATGAGTAATCTTGATTTGGATATAGATTAGTTGAATTAAGTGATATATCTTGAATAATTAGATCTGGTTTTATACAATCTTCTGGGCAATTTTCAATTGTTTCTCCTTGTTCACAGATTTGGTTGCCACAGATAATTGGTTTTGGATAGAGGTTTGTGTGTTGAGGGTCATAGAAAAATTCTCCCCATTCCTTTTCACTTTCACCTGTCAAATCCCTAACATAAACTTTCCCATCCCAATCAAAAGAGATTAATTCATTTAAAGAATCTCCAT
>JAHWIT010000138.1 GCA_019322455.1 Candidatus Woesearchaeota archaeon | reverse complement strand
AAGTATACACTTCTCTATAGTCTTTGAATTTGATTCTACCATTTTCTATAAACATTCCTGAAGCCTCTCCTACTCCATTAACTTTTTTGATAAAATCTAAATCATCTTCTGAGAAGAGTATATTGCTTGTTCCAGGGGCCTGAGCAAGTCCTCCTCCAGGCATCATAAAAACTTTATCTGTTCCCATTTCTTCTCCAAATTCAAGCATGTAAGAGTTTAATCCTTGTCCGAAACTAATTAATGCAAAGATTGCAGTTATTCCTATCAAAATAGAAAGTATTGAAAGCAAACTTCTTGTTTTTCTGTCCCATAAATTTGAGACTGCATATTTTAGTATATCTTTCATTTAGCATACCTCAAAGCATCCACAGGATTTAGTTTTGAAGCTCTTACTGCAGGTATTGTTCCAAAAAGTGAGCCAATTACAAATGAAAATAATAATGCTCCAACAATCAATTGAGGAGTAATATATGCTGAAATGAGTTCTGTTCCTAATACAGCTCTTCCTAAAAAAGCAAGACCATTTGCTGCAATATATCCAAGAACTGCGCCAACAGCTCCTCCTACTGTTCCTAATAAACCAGATTCAATAAAAAATAAAATGAATATTGTAGAATTTTTTGCTCCAATTGATTTCATTATCCCAATTTCTTTTGTTCTTTCAACAACAGCAGTATACATTGTGTTCATTATTCCAATTCCTCCTACTAAAAGAGAGATGCTTGCAATTATATATACAAATATTTGAATGGCTAGAAGAGTTGAGTTTACACTTTCTAATATAGAAGCAGGAGTTTCCACTGAAAAATCTTCTTCTCCTTCTTTTACATTTCTTACTTTTCTTAGTCTTTTTTCAATATCTACTTGTATTTTGTTAACATCAGCGTTTTCATCAAATTGTACTGCAATTATATCATAATCATCCCCTTCTCTGTCAACTAATTCTCTTAAGTCATCCTCATTAAGAATTACTGCTCCGTCAATTTGGAAATTTCCTTTTTTTTCTAGTATTCCTATAACTTTGAATTCCTCATCTAATAATTCGATTTTTGCTCCAGGAGTAATTGGTTTTCCGAACATATCTTCATCTTCAAAGAAATTTGCTCCTAGTACAACAACACCACTATCTCCATCCTGTAAAAGCCTCCCTTTTTGAACTTCCATATTTTGCACATGTTCAATTATTTCTCTATCTTCTCCATCAGGAACACTTGCAGCATAACCAAATCTTGCTTTTTTGTTATAAACTAGCTTGCCTGATTCCAATAATCTTCCTGCTGCTCCTTCTACTCCTTTAACTCTTTCAATTTCATTTAGTTCTTTTTCTGTTAATGGGTCTACAACACCTGTTCCTGGAGGCCCGAAACCGCCTGAGGCAGTAACACTAAGAATATCTGTTCCTAAGAATCCAAATTGAGCATTAATTGCCTGTCTAAGTCCTTCTCCTAATCCTATTAGAGATACAACTGCAGCTATTCCGATAAATATTCCAAGCATAGTTAACCAAGACCTTATTTTTCTATGCTTAAGATTATCTATTGCAAATTTAATATAATCAATATTCATGGATTAGCTCCAAATGGTATTATTTTTTTTGTGCTCTTTTCTTTTTTCTTCTTCTCCAGAAATATATTACTAATCCTATTGCAACGATTAAGATTAAGATTGTGTAACCAATGCTTTTTTTCTCTACCATTCCTGCTTTTTGCGCATCTGATTCACTGAACATTCTTAGAGTGATGCTTTTTGTTTGTGTAAATTCTTTGTTTGTAGAATCCATGTATGTTAATTCAAGAGGAAGATTTATGACTTCTTTTTTTGATTTTATGTCAATTGTAAATTCAACTGTTTCATAATCATCAGAATCAATATTTCCAATATAAACTTCTGACTGAGATAAAACTTCAAAATCATTGCTGATGTCTAGTTTTGCTGTCAGCAGTTTTATGTTTGTTAATCCTCTGTTAACTATTTTTATCACAACTTCTCCTGCCTTGTTTTTGCTGTATATTTTTGTAGAATCAATCGTAGCAAGAAGATTTGGTGTTGAAGCTATTTTCAAGCTTATTATATCGGCTTTGGAGTAAGAAGTTCCTGTTTCATCTGAATAAGAAATATTTATTGGGATTTTATAAACTCCACCTTCTGCGTCGGGTTCTGCCATTAGGTAGAATTTAAGGTCAATATCCTTTTTTGCGCTAAGCTGATAAATCTGTTTTTCTGCTGTGGATTTTACTGGAGCAAAAGGTATTTCAGTTCCGGATAAATCTAATTTTATTTTTAAATCTCTTATTAATGAATCTGCATTATTTTTTATTTTAAAAGAAACTAATGCTTCTTTTCCAGGAGAGATTGGATCTGGAGAAGAGGTTATTGATTCAATTGAGACAACAATATCTCGAGTTCTTATTCTTATTGGAAAATCTTCAATTAATATCCATGGAGAACCATGTTTTTCTTCTCTGTATCTTATATCTATTGTTTCTTCTCTTTCTACTGCATCTTCATCTACTTTTATTTTGTATAATATAATTGCTCCTTCATTGTCTCTTTGTACTCCTTGTAGTGAAGATATTTTTTGTTGAGGACTTCCTTTATATATTGAAAAAGGGTATTGAGGAAGGATTTCGAATATTAGATTTCCTGTTGGAGCTGATCCTAAATTTTCTATCTTGAATCTTAAATCAACAATTTCTCCAGGATTTACTGGATCAGGCTCTTGGCTGATAAGACTTACTTCAATTTTAGAGCCTTCTACTGTATTTATAGCATATGCTGTTTGTAGGCATAAGCTTAAAATAAAAATTGATATTAATAGTATTTTGTTTTTGTTCATTTTTTAATCACCTTATTTTATTCTTTAAATAATTTTTCCATCTTTTAGATGTTCAATTCTTTCAGCATATTTTGTTATATCTTTATCGTGTGAGACCATGACAATTGTTTTTTTCTCATTTTTATGCATATTACATAAAAAATCAATTACTAACTTACCAGTTTTTGAATCAAGGTTTCCTGTTGGTTCATCAGCAAGAATAACCTCTGGATCATTTGCTAATGATCTTGCTATTGCTACTCTTTGCTGCTGGCCTCCAGAGAGTTCTGTTGGCTTGTGATCCATTCTGTCTCCAAGTTCGACCATTTTTAGAAGTTTTTCTGCTCTTTGTTTTCTTTTTTCATGGGATACTCCTTGGAATATCATAGGAAGCATTATATTTTCTTTTGCTGTGAGGGTAGGAATTAAATTGAACTGCTGGAATATGAATCCTATTTTTTTTCCTCTTATCTGGGCTAATTCTGATTCTTCGAGATGAGCAATATTTTTACCTTCTAGATATATTTCTCCTTTTGTTGGAATATCTAGAACTCCGATCATGTTAACTGCTGTTGATTTTCCAGAACCAGATGGACCCATTATAGCAACAAATTCGCCTTTTTTAACTTCAAAATTCATGCCTCTAAGAGCATGGACTTCTACTTCTCCCATTCTGTATGTTTTCCATACTTCTTCTATTTTTATTATTGTTCTTTTATTTTTTGAAAATTTCATTTTCAAACCTTCCTCACTTCGTTCGTAAGTTTCATTTCTTTTTATCTTCATTTTCTGCTTTTTTAATTAAGTATTCAAATCCATGAGAACGATTAGCAAATATTTTTTCCTGGATTTTTTTATCTAGCCAAGAGAGAAGTTCTTTGTCAATTGTTATTGTAATTCTTTCCTTTGTCATACTTTTACATATTTTATATGATTATTACTTATTAAGTAATACAAGTTATATATAAAGTTTTTGTTTTAAAGCTTAGTAGAAACCCTAAATTTTTCTTGCTCAAACTGCTGCAGACTGATATTGAGCACCAATTGCAGTTTTACGAAACGGAACGAAGAGTCACATTCGCTTCGCTCATGCGGGTACCTGAAAAATTTGGCCAAAGGCCTTGGGTTTGCTACTAAGCCTATTTTAAAGCTTACGATAAATATTTAAACAAATATATTTTTGCTAGTAAAATGCGAAAAAGACAGGAGAATAAGTTGGTAAGGAATTTAGTTACATTGTTTATAGTTCTATTAATGGTTGGCAGTGTAATTGGTTATATGTTTGGGAGAGGCTCTGGAGAGAGTTTTAAATATAATGATTATAAATTTTTAAAAAGAGGAAATAAATTTGTTTTGAAATTCGATAGAGAAGAACTGGAATTTGATTATTTTCCTTCTGATGTTGAAAATATCAATATTAGTTCTGAAGTTTTTGCTAAATTTTCAAATAAAATTGAGATTGACAGCACTTATGATAATAATACTAAATGGAAGGCAGGTATTTCAGTTTCTCAGTTTGATTTAGAAAGATTTTTTAGTGTTATTGGGATTTATTTTGTTAAAGGACTAACAACTGAAAATGAATTTGAAATGCCTGTTATAACGTGTGAAGATGCAACATCAAAGGTTCCTGTTATTTATTTTAAAGAATCAAATGAAACAAAGGTTTTTGCAGAAGATCATTGTGTAATTGCTGAAGCTAAGAGTGAACTTGATTTTATTAGAATTAAAGACAGATTAATATATGGTTTATTAAAGGTTATAGAAAATGAGTGAAAAAAAATCTAAGGATACAAAGAAACTGCTTATTTTGATAGGTGTTATTGTTGCTATTTTTGTTTTATTTGTTGCTGGTTTTCGTTTGACTGTTTATTTGAGAGGACCAACTGCAATGGTTGTAACAATTGATGAAATGCATAAATTGAATCTAGAAGGAAAAGGAGGAGAAGGAAATTATGTTTACAATGGTTTTTCTTTTATTTATTCTAATGGAGCATGGTATACTCAGGCTCAAAGAGGGGATACACTATATGATATTCCGCTTCATTTTGGGCCAAGGGATGTTGAAGATATTTCAGTAAAAGGAAGCATTGATCCAAATTTTGGAAATAAAAGGATTATTTATGTGTCATTTGATCCGACTGACCCTCATATTGGCTTGGCTGCTATTGAGTTGAGCTTGAATTTAGGAAAAGGAATTGAAGTAGCTACTAAAGCTGCCTGCGACAAAGATTATGATATTGATGCCTGCAAAGAAAGGAGTGTTGTTACTTGCGAAGATAAGGATAAATCTGTAATACTAATTAAGCAGGCAAATGAAACAAAGGTTACTTTAGATGAGAAATGCATTGTTATAGAAGGAAAGGATAAAGAATTAATGAGAGCAACTGATAATGTTATATTGAGATTTTATGGTGTTTTGAAGAGTTAAGGAGATGCTATTTTCCATAGAGTATTAAAATAACTTCTATAACTTTTAGCTACATCTTTACTTCTAATCAATGTTGCTATTGGTTGTTCAGACCAAACTGTAATTGCAACTTTATCTTTATATATTACTGCTGGAGCTGGATTTTCAAATTCTTCTGGAAGAAATTTAACTTTTAATAATTGATATTCTTTAAGTTCTTTCTTTTTAATTTTTAGTTTTTTATTCCATAATAATCTTAATTTAATTCCAGCTTTTGCTCTTTTTTTGTGCCATAATTCAGAATAAGGACCTAAAGCTGTTTTGAATTTTCCTCCTCCTCCGAAAACTAAGATTTCTCCTTTTTGTTTTAGCATATCTTCAAAAACTGATTTCATGCCTTTTTTTCCTTTGTATATTGTAGCTTCTTGTGGTTCTCTGCTTATTCTTCTTTTTTCTTTTAATTCAGGAAGGATTTTTTTGATATTTTCTTGTTTGATCTTAAGCTGTTTTTCTTCTTCTGATATAATATCAAGAAATTTTTCTGGATTTTCAGCTTCAAAGTATTTGGTATTTGCTTTGATTACAAAACTTACTAATCCTTTATCAATTAATTTATCTAGTAATTCATATATTGTTTTGCTATAAAATCCTAGTTCTTTCATTAATTCTCCAGAAGTAGCTGAGCCTAGTTCTAAGAGTTTTAAGTATAGCTTAATCTCATTATCTGTAAGTCCAAATTTCTTTAGTATTGGCTTAATTTCCATATTACAACCTACTTAGTAGGTAGCAGAGATTTATAAAGATTTTGGTTTTTGCTGGTTAGTGATTAAAATGAGAAAAAAATTTATTGAAGAGGATAATACAACAAAAAGATTGGAAGAAATATTAGATGAAAACATACAAAAGTTAGATAAATTTGTAAGAAAATCTGTATCTAGACGTGTAAACTATGAAGATGAATATCAGGCAAGTCATCTTAGATGTAATTTAGCTTCAAATTTTTCCTTATACAGGATAATCAATTATTTCAATGTTGCTCCAAGGTATGTTATGGCACATATATCAGATAGCCAAATAGCACCAGATATAGAAATGGTTTTATGTGTAAACCTTCTAGAACTTAATAAACGTTCTAAAGAGGATCATGATTTAGTTCATAAAAGGCTAGAGGAATTATTTGATAGCCAAAATGTGCAAGAATTACCAACTTATTTGTTTTATATTCTATTCCCTTCTCAATTTAGAGTAAAATCTAACCAATCAAGACTCACCAAATTTTGGAAAGAAATGGTAAGAAGATCTAAAAATAATATTTCTAACTTTGGCTATTTAGGCTTTCATTATATAGATACAAGTCCTGAGAGATATCCTGGAGATTTACATCATCGTATGGCTGTAGATTATATTAATGGATTAGAAACAATAGGATATAGAGGAATTTGTGAGGGAAATCATCTAATTAAATCTACGTTAAAGAGATTATTAGAAATTTATGACAAAACCCCTTTTGGAGGAAGAGTTGCTATATTATTACATTCTCATAATTGGAGTTCTCCTCCAAGACATTATATTGATTCAGAAGGTCATCCTCAGAATAGAGATTAAAATGCCTCCAAAAATAAACCTAGAAAGAGTTAGAGAGTTAGCAGAAAATTTTATTATATCTCTTTAACTCCCTTTGTTGTTAAAGCCACTAATCTAATTCCTAATCCTAGTTGCAATAAAGCAGAGATAATTGCCATGTGTTCTTTGCCTGAGCCTGAGATTAGGTTAACAGCAACATCTGTTGGATTAACTTTTTCTTTTAGTTGGGATTTTATGTCTTTTATTAGGTCTGGCAGAAATCTGTTTGCATTTATTAGAATAAATTCAACTTGTTTTTTTGGCTTGAAGTTTTCTCTTCCAAATTCATTTGTTATTAAGAATATATTTTCCCATTCCTGCTCTTCAATTAATTTTGAGAGATGAGCCCAGGTTCCTTTTCCTGTAGATAAACAAGCTATTAGATCTGTCATATTTTAATTATGTTATTGTCTTTATTTAAAGTTTATGGACAAATTTAAATAGACTAAATTATTTGTACTTGTAAGGGGTATTAAATGGCTCGTAAGGTTAAACAAAATGTAATTTATATGGGTTTGGCAAGTTTATTTACTGATATTAGCAGTGAGATGATATTTCCTATTCTTCCATTATTTTTAGTTAGTATTTTAGGAGCAAATATGGCTATTGTTGGATTAATTGAAGGAATAGCAGAAGGAACTGCTTCTATATTGAAAACATTTTCTGGATGGATATCTGACAAATTAAGAAAAAGAAAATTGTTTATGATTATAGGTTATGGAATATCTGCTTTGACTAAACCTTTTTTAGCTTTGTCATACATATGGCAGCATATTTTAGGAGTAAGATTTTTTGATAGGGTTGGAAAAGGAATAAGAGAGCCTCCAAGAGATGCTTTGATTGCTGCAAGCGCTGCTAAAAAGATAAGAGGAAAATCATTTGGGATTCATAGGATGATGGATACAATGGGAGCAATAATAGGAACATTGATTTCTTTTTATTTATTAAGCAGATTTGCTGCTTCTGCATCAACTTATAAACTTATATTTTGGCTTGCTTTTATTCCAGCTGTGATTGCTGTTTTGATAATAATCTTTTTTGTGAAGGATGTTAAGAAAGCTGTTGATAAGATAAAAGAATTTAAACTTAATTTCAAATTATTTAATAAGAATTTCAAAATCTTTATTTTTGTTACTGTTTTATTTAATTTAGGATATTTTAGTTATGCTTTTTTTATATTAAGGGCAAAAGACATGGGTGTTGCTATTGCCTTAATTCCAATAATCTATCTTGTTTATCATATCTTTAATGCAGTGAGCAATGTTCCTTTTGGAGAACTTTCTGATAAGATAGGCAGAAAAAAGGTTTTGTCTCTGGGATATATTATATTTGGCTTAGTTTGTCTTGGATTTGCATATGCTTTTGATTCAATATTTGTCTGGCTGTTGTTTGCTGCTTATGGTGTTGCTGTAGCAATTGTTAATACTATTTCAAGGGCATTTGTTTCTGATATGGTTCCTTTTTACAAGAGAGGAACTGCTTTAGGAATATACCACACTTTTGCTGGATTTGCAGTATTTTTAGCTAGTTTTGTTGCAGGAAATTTGTGGAATTTAATAGACGCGAAGATTGCATTTTTGTATGCCACTGTGCTTGCTATAACTGCAGGGATTTTATTGTATTTATTTGTCAAAGAAAAGGTTTCTAAGTAATTAAAACAAAATATATATAAATATACTATTTTTTTGATTAATTAGATGAAAAGGATAATCTTTTTTTTGGTAATATTATTTTTAATATTTAGCTCTGTTGTTAGTGCAGAAACTATTGTTGATCATAGTGTTGAAGGGCATGAAGAGATTGTTGATGTTATTTATTTTTATGGAACTGGATGTCCTCATTGCTCAAGATTGGAATTATTCTTAGATGATATTGAAGATAAATATAATCTTAATATAGTTGGTTATGAGGTTTATCAGAATCAAACAAATAGGGAATTAGCAACTAAATTGGCAGAAGAATATGGTGATAGTTTTAGAGGTGTGCCTATTACTTTTATTGGGGATAAGATATTTGTTGGTTTTAGTAATAAGATAGGAGAACAGATTGAAGGAAAAATAAAATTATGTATTGAAGAATGTTGTGATTCACCTTTGGAAAAGATTAAGTTATGTGATGTTGGAAAAGCGACTTTTAAGAAATTGACTTTGCCTGTTGTTATTACTGCTGCTGCTGTAGATGCGATTAATCCATGTGCTTTTGCTGTTCTTATAATATTACTTACAACTATTTTAGCTGCAAAACAGAGAAGAAAAGTAATTACTGCTGGTTTGGCTTTTTCACTTTCAATTTATATTTCTTATTTTCTTATGGGTTTAGGATTGTATTCTGCTATACAAGCAGCAGGAGTGACTCATTTATTTTATGCAGTAGTTGCTGTTCTTGCTATTTTTATAGGTTTATTTAATTTGAAGGATTATCTTTGGTATGGAAAATGGTTTGTTATGGAAGTACCTCAGTCATGGAGACCAAAGATGAAAATGCTGATTAAAGGAGTTACATCTGTTCCAGGAGCATTTTTAATTGGTTTTGTTGTTAGTTTGTTCTTATTGCCATGCACTTCTGGGCCTTATATTGTAATATTAGGATTGCTTGCAAAGGCAACTACAAGAAACATAGCTATGATATACTTGTTTTTTTATAATCTTATATTTATACTGCCTATGCTGATTATAACTGCTGTAATTGGTTTTGGATTTGCTACAACAGAAGAAGCTGAAGAGTGGAGGCAGAAGAAACTTAAGTTATTGCATTTAATTGCTGGTGTAATTATTTTATTATTAGGAATAGGTATGTTGATTGCTTT
>JAHWIT010000137.1 GCA_019322455.1 Candidatus Woesearchaeota archaeon | reverse complement strand
CAATTCTAATAAATAAAATACGTTCAGGAGGTATAATATATGAGACTATACAAAAAAGCACAAGGAGCAACAGAATACATCATAATAGTTGGAGTTGTGATAGTAATAGCATTGATTGTTGTTGTAGCCATGGGAGGTATTCCTGGAATTGGCAAAGGAGCAACTGGCAGGGCTGTTGCATCTTATTGGGCAACAGCAGATGTTGCAGTAACTGATTATGCAATCTCAGCATCAGGGACTGATACAATAATTATAAAGAATAACATGAGGAACCAGATAATATTGAATGATGTTGTGGTTAATGGTGTTGATTTAGAATCCTCAACATCAACAATAGCACCAGGCGGTTCTAAAACATATACAGGATCAATTGCAGCTTGTACAGCAGGCCAGTCATTCAGCTATAGTGCAGATATTTATTACCAGGATGCAAAAACAAGCGCTTATTATAACTTTACAGGAGATGGCAATAAGCTGGAAGGAACCTGCGCTAGTTAAAAATAAATTTTTTTAAACTTATTTTTAGGAGTTTGTTAGATGAATAGTCGTAAATCCCAGGGAGCAACAGAATATATGATAATTCTTGCAGTTGTTATTATCATTGCTTTATTAGCAATACTTATTCTGAAAGGGGTTCCTTCTATTGGAAAATCAGGAGCAGCAAGAAGCAGTGCTGCTTTTTGGGAAACAGCTGATATTGGATTTATGGCTTATGCAGTTGATTCAAGTGGTATAACAATGAATATAAGGAATAATTACAAAGATACTATTACAATTACAAAAATTGAATTAGATGATGAAAGCCTGACAACTTCTCCTTCTTTGCCAGAAACTTTGGCAGCAGGAGAGGAAAAAACATTTACAAGCGATGACATAACATGCAGTGCTGGAAATACATTCTCCTATGATGTTGAAGTTGAATATACTGATGAAGCAACAAATGCAGATTATACATTTACTGGAATAGGTAATAAATTAGAAGGAACATGTGCATCATAAAAAAGTCAATTATATTTCTAATCCTGATCATCTTATCTACTGCTGTTTATTCTGTTACAAAAGAAAATATTAATTTTGAGATTGGAGAAAGTATTGTTATTGGAGGAAGGAATTTTACATTAATTACAATTGGCTCTAATGACAAGATGATAATAGAAATAGATAATAAAAAACATTTTATGTCAACAATAGAATCAACACATATTAATGGAATCAATATCTATCCTGGACTTTATTATGAAGAAACTAATTTTATGAATGAATCAATTGATCTTAATATTTCCATGAATTACACATGCGGTAATGATAAATGTGAAACTTCTTGGGAAACAACTGAAAACTGCTGTATTGACTGCAATTGCTCTGCAGATTATACATGCTATGAAAAAAGATGTGTTAAATCAGAATTTCTTCGATGTTATAGGGATATAGAATGTAAAGATGATGACCCCTGCACAGAGGATTACTGCTCAGATTTTCCTAAATTATGTTATAATGATAAAATAACAGAATGCAAACATAGAGATGGCTGCTGCCCAATTAATTGCACTGCTGTTAATGATGAAGATTGTTATGTTGAAAAACCTAAATGCAATACAGATGCTGATTGTGATGATGATAATGAAAGCACAATTGATAAATGCAGCAAGATAACAAGCTGGTGCTCTCATGAATTAGATGAATCAACAGAAAGTGAAACAAAAAAAGAAGTTAAAACAAAAGAAGAAGTTGAAGTAGAAAGTGAAATAACTGGAAAAACAATTGCCAAGCCAG
The DNA here is from genome assembly GCA_019322455.1 of Candidatus Woesearchaeota archaeon. Lineage (GTDB taxonomy): Archaea > Nanobdellota > Nanobdellia > Woesearchaeales > WJKL01 > JAHWIB01. The sequence goes on along the minus strand of JAHWIT010000137.1, from coordinate 3,813 downwards.
AAGAAAAAATAAACTCAGCAATTGAAAAAAAAGGTTTCTTTAGAAGAGTGTTGGATTGGTTAAAAGGCTTGTTTTAATCATGCTCTCCTTACCATCCACATCTAAAAATAGAAAAATTTATAAATAAACCAAAGTTACCTATATATATAACTTTGGTTAATCATTAAAATGACTGAAATACCTTTAATATTAAGATTGAAAAAGCAAATGCATAAAGATGTAGCTAGAGCTCAGGATATCATTATCAAAGAACTGTATAATATGTTTGATAAAGCCGTGCTGCATGGAGGTACTGCTATATGGAGATGTTATAATGGAAACAGGTTTTCAGAAGATGTTGATGTTTATATTCAAAAAGATGAAAAGAGAATCAATGCCCTTTTTGAAAATCTTAAGAAACAAGGTTTTATAATAAAAAAGAAAAAAATTGGTGAAAAAAGCCTGTTTTCAAGACTGGAATTAAATAGGACCTTTGTTAGATTTGAAATATTATTCAAAAAACCTATACCAAAAGGATCTCTTAAAGAATATGAAAAAACTGATGGTAATTTTATCACAGTTTATACGTTGACTCCAGAAGAACTTATAAAAGAAAAGATTGAGGCTTATCTTAAAAGACTAAAAATAAGGGACATTTATGACGTCTTCTTTTTATTGAGATATGTAAAAGATAAGGGCAAAGTCTCTAAAGAGTTAAAAAAATTAACTAAAGAATTTAAAAAACCAATAGATGAAAAGGAATTAATGATTTTGATTATTGAAGGGCTTGTTCCTGATATAAACAAAATATTGGATTATATAAAAAGAAGTATTTAAAATGGGACAAAAAAAATATCTTAAGAAAATTGAAAGTTTATTTAAGAAAAGTCCTGTTGTTAATGCTGACTCTATTGCAAGGATAATTAGAAGTAAAAAACAAGTTAAGCAGTATAATAAACAATTAATAAGAAACCTTATTTTAAAAGGCAAAATAAAAAGACTAACTAAAGGATGTTATACTCTATATGATGATCCTTCTTTAGCTGTATTTTGTTTTGGCCCTGCTTATCTTGGCTTACAAGACGCATTAAGTTTTCATAATCTATGGGAGCAAGAAACAATCCCAATAATAGTTACCGCAAGGAAAGTCAGGCCAGGAATACGCAAAATTTCAGGAACAAATGTTTTGATTAGAAGGCTTAATAAAAAGTATTTTTTTGGTTTTGAATATTGTAAACATGGCAAGTTTTATATTCCTTATTCTAATATAGAGAAAACTTTTATTGATATGGTTTATTTTAAAGAAAAATTAAGTGATGAAGCTATTAGAGAAATAACAAAAAAAATCAATAAAAGAAAACTTAATTCTTATCTAAAGGTTTATCCTAAAAGAACAAGAAAAAAGGTTTTGGAATTATTAAGTTAATTTTACTTCTCTTCATACACCTTTCTGCTCTTATTAAAATTTGCTTTGAAGAAATCTCCTAAAAACTTTGTAAATGAAGAAGAATCTCACTGTTAAATGTTACACTAAAATGTAATATTATTAATATAAATGTTACACCGAAACGTAACATTTTCCTTTCTTACAGCAAATAAAAAACTAATTTATCGCAAGAATCAGTTTTAAATTATTATAACACTAGATATTCTTTTGATTTATATTTTAGATTCCAGATATCTAAAAAATCTTCAAACTTGTTGGTTTGTTCTATAGGTACCATAATGCTTCCAGCACCTAATTTAACTGCATTAGTATCCTCAATTATTTGATTAAGACCTCTACCAAATAAAACTTTCTTTGTCTGTGTCAAATTTTTTATTTCATAAGTATATATTTTCATTGGAGAAAGATTTAGTTTTTCTCTTAAAAATTTATTATTTTTAATACTAAATCCTTCACTAATCAAATTTAAACCCAACCTAGTTTGATATATCTCCTCTGGTTTGATCAATTCTATATCCAAGTTTTTATTCTTTAGCTGCTCTTTTATCTCCCCAACCAAAAAAATGTCTTTTTTTTCCACAACTAAAGCAATATCAATATCTTTAGGAACATATTTACCTTTAACTAAAGACCCGAAAATAATAAAATCCTTGATCTCTTTATATTTTGCTAAAAGTTTCTTTAAACTCTTCTTCAATTCCAGCCATTTTAATGACTGTTTTAATGCCATTTTTTACCTCATTACAATCCTCTTTTTGTTTCAATGTTTGATAAGTCCCTGTATAAGTTTTATATAATCCATCAATTGCTTTTCTTATTTCTGGAAATAAAGTTCTTAAAAAAAGATCAACCTCTTGATGGGAGTCTACTGTTTTTCTATTTGTTCTATAGATAATCAAAGAACACAAAGTGCTCAATGCTTTATAGTAATTACTAACAGCAGAATTGTACCTTTCTTTATTTTCTTCATCAATTGCGCCGTCTAAAAACTCCTTGAATAATTTTTTATAAGTTTCTTCCATATGTTTATTATAAACAAATAAGCTTATTTATATACTTTTTGGTTTATGATAAACAATCTATCATCTTTTTAAAAACACCTTAAAAATCAGGAAAAATAGAAACAATAAACCAAAGTAATACATGAACAACTTTGGTTAATAATACGTCTACTCTCCATACACCTTTCTGCTTTTGTTAAAATTTGCCTTGAAAAAATCTCCTAAAAACTTTGTAAATGAAGAAGACGAAACCCACATTCCAAGATCTCTTCCATAAACAATATTATCATCATCTGGAATAGGCTCTACAACAAGACATTCTTTGCCGTCTATTGAATAAAAATGATTCTCTGCATTTTTTATTTTTCTTATATCACAAAAATTTAATGATTTTGCTTCTTCTTCAACCTCTTTAGTAATTGTACTGCCGATTGAGATCTCTACACCTCTTTTCTTTGCTTCTTCTAATACTTCTTTATGAAGAATTAATCTTGACAATCCATTTGCACTGCAGTGAATGCTAATATTGCTTTTTGCCTTGCCTATCAATTCCTCAATCTTCTTGATAATATTTGCTCTGCCGTTTATTATCCAGAAAATCCCTTTTGGCTCTATGAATTTCTTGGATTCAGTAAACATTGGCTCTAATTCCTTTGTAATATGCCTCTCAAGCTTCTGATACTTTTCTTCCATGCCCTTTCTAGCTGTTATTATTGCCTCTTTTGGGCTGATTGCCTGGCATTTCATTGGTTTACTAGGCAATATAACAGTAAAGCCTTTGTTTGCCAAAGAATTAATTATCTCATACACCTTGCCATAAGGAATTCCTGTTATATCAGAAATATTCTTTGCAGTTGAAATACCTTCTCCTATTAATGTTAAATATACTTTAGCCTCATATTTATTTAACCCTAGTTCAAGTAAAGGAGTCACCATATTTTTTGTTGTTAACATTTGTTTCCACCCCCAGATAAAACATATTATCTGGGTAAATGGTTGAATTATATATTCATTCTTTTGTTAATTTTTTTAGTAAAGATTCTATTTTCTTTTAATTAGTGAATATAGTTATTCACTAAAAGTGGAAAATATATGTATGCATAAACACATTGTAATGCATACATAACATATTTATAAAAGCGTTTGCATTTGACAAATTTTTATCATTTTCTTAACTTTTTGACATCTAAACTTGATTTTTTGATAACAATTTTATCATTTTGTTAATTTTAATTATCATTATGTAAAAAAGTTTATATATTTGAATATCTTTAGTTATCCTATTTTAGGGGAGAAAATGGTTAAGGAAAAAGAGAAAATAGAAGAAGCTTTGAAAGAGAGTAAAGAGAAATATAGAAACCTAACAGAAAATATCAAACAAGGAAT
>JAHWIT010000136.1 GCA_019322455.1 Candidatus Woesearchaeota archaeon | reverse complement strand
GAAAAGCTGCTATTGAAATGCAAATAAACTTTATCAAGCATATGCCTCAAATTCTCAAAAAGTAATATTAAAAATGTTAATAATAAGAACTAATTATGATATTCAAACAGATTATCTTTATATTTGGTCTAATGAATTAATAAACGATGCTAAGAAAAGAGGATTTAAAGTTACTAAAATTGAAGGGAAATATGTTACATTAAAAGATGTAAAAGGTAAGATTAAAGCTAGAAAACCAAATTTCATATTTTTTAATGGTCATGGGAGTACTAAAAGTTTCTATGATAATAACAATAAACCATTTATTGATATTGATTCTTCAGATATTTTTGAAGGCAAGGTAACATTTGCTAGAGCTTGTGATTGCTTAAAAGAATTAGGACCTAACGCTATTAAAAAAGGGTGTTATGCTTTTATAGGTTACAAAAAAAAATTTTGGATCTCTAGAAGTCATAAGAGGGAATGTCATCCCCTTAAAGATGATGTAGCAAAACCTGCTATTGAATGTTCAAATGTCATTGTTAAAGAACTTTTAAAAGGTAAATCTGTAAATGAAGCAGTTCAAAAATCACATATGAAATCTGTAGATTATATTCTTGAATTAATATATTCTAAGGAACCTTTAGCTTCTGCTTCTTTACAGGCAGTAGTTACAAATGATTTGGCATTAGATTTTGAAGGTAATCCATCTGCTACCATTTGTTGATAATATCCGCGCTCGCCCATAACATAGTTCATAACATAGTTCAAAACACCCTGACTTAATTCTCCACTCTCAGCCCCTCTCCCCATCAAATTCAAACAAATGCTGTCCAAAATCCGTTTGGTAAAAAAACAACAATCCATCCACATAATAAAAATAAAAATCAAACAAAAAACCAAAAGATTTAAATAAATGTAGGATTTAATTCCTACAAAATGAAACATATATATGAAGATAAAATATTAAACCTTCTTTTTAATAGGCCTATGTTTAAATTTCATATAAGAAAGTTGAGTAAAGAGACAGGATTGGATACCAAAACAGTAATGGGTTATCTTAGAAAATTCATAAAAGAAGATATTGTTATAAGGAGGAAGGAAAGACATCATCATCCATATTATGAAGCAAATAGATTGTCCAGGATATATAAATGCAAAAAAAGCAATTTTATGATTGAAAATATCACAAAAAGTGGATTGATTGAATATTTAGAAGAAAAGATTCATCCAGAACTTATTATCCTATTTGGAAGTATGCAAAAAGGAACATATCACAGGAGAAGTGATATTGATTTATTTATTAAAGCTGATAAAATAAAAATTGATCTAAGTAAATTTGAAAAAAGATTAGGACATAAAATAAACCTCTTCTTTGAAAAGGATTTTAAAAAATTAAGCAAAGGATTATTGCAAAATATTTATAATGGATATGTCTTTAGTGGAAGTATTGAGGTGAGCTAAATGGCTGCAAGAAAAGAATATGAAGAATGTATAGAAAAAGAAAACCTTATTGAAACAGGGGTTATGGATAAAGGGAGAGCTGAAGAATTATTGAATTTATCTAAACATAGAGAAAGTTTCTGGGAAGAACTTGAAGAAGATGCAGCTAAAGAATATGCTAAAAAATATCCTAGTTTGTTTTTAGAAGGATATTATGAAATTGTTAAAGAACTTCTTACTGCAATAACTTGTTTAGATGGATGGAAAGCAACAAATCATGAATGTCTTTTTGCTTATATTAAAAAGAACTACAAAGATAAACTAGAAATGGATCTTGATTTTCTATTGTTATTAAAGGATTTAAGGAATGATATTGATTATAGAGGAGCTAGAGTTGGCTCTGAAAAATGGGAAAATAACAAATTAAGAATAAGGGCAGAGATAAAAGCTTTAAAAGGTTATATAAAAGAAAGACTGAAAGAAGAAAAGGAATGAATCTAATAAACTTAAAATATTCTTCCTCACTTATCTCGCTCCAGAGTTCTCCAAAACACCACCCACCGCGCCTTTTTAATTTTTAATTAAAACCGAACTCTTCCACTCGATTCGCTCGTCATATTCATCCGCGCTCGCCCACAACTGTTTGCAGGTGAAGTTAGGCGAGCCATACACAAACACGCATATATCTCACTCTCTCCATCTTTTATATAATTCAAAAACACCCTGACCTAATTCTCCACTCCCAACCTTTGTAAGTCTGCAATAAAAGCATCTATTGTCTTTTTGGGTGTAGTTGGTTTAAGCCTCACTATAATATTAGGTACACTACCACAAGCTAAAGCTTCATCTATTGCAGACATTTGCTCTCTTACGTGGATTCTCATTTCTTCAGCTCTAAATACAGGTTTCATTCTCTATATAGGATTAGCGACATAACCATCGAGTGACTTGGGTTGCGCTTCATAATTACTGCAAGCATGCGCTTCTAAAGACTGTACAGAAATACGGCGTACACCGGGGATTTGGACCCTTCCTGCTCTGTGTTCCCTCACAAGGTCTTTGGCTTTGTCAAAATCTTCTATGTGCATACCCACAATATCAGTAAAATTTCTATAAGGATCTAAAATTCCGCCGTAAGGCTCTAATGCAGATTTTAATCTCTCATATGCCTTTTGGTCTCCAACAGCTTCTGGTTTTAAATGCAAAATTAAATATAGGGGTTTATGCCGCGCTCTAATAATACCTATTGCGCGCACCGGATCTTGTGAAAATGGATCCGCCATCCATCTTGCTCCTTCCCTTGGTTTTTGTGGTTCCGCCATAGTAGTAGTAGTGTTTTTAAAATATATAAACTTTTACTTTTTTTTACTTAAATATTAGCCTATCCCCTTCTTCTCATACACCTCTTAGATACTCCTATTAGAGAGAACCCATCACATAACTCTCTTTGAGAGCACCCATCACATAACTCTCTTTGAGAGCACCCATCACCTAATTCCACCACTACAGCCCCTTTATCTTCACTTCAAAAAAAGACTAAAGAGAAAAAAAGAAGCAGATATACTGTTGTCAGACAAATCTGTGAAGAGCCAAATTATATTATCTTACATTAATTAGAAACTGTAGTTAAGAATTATAAGCTGGTTCTAGGTCATAATCTGGTTTTGGAGGCTGAGGCTATGTATTTGGCCACCATTCTGGGTGAGCTTTCATGGCAGCATCATGGACTTCCAAGTGAGTTACATCAGGATGTTCTAACCTATAGTGGCCTGTAAAAGATAGATATTTTACCGTAGCGTCAGGGGTTTCTGGAAGCCTTGTTCTCCACCTATATTCCCTATTACTAGCTAATGCATCCTGGACTTCTTGTTCACTCATTCTAGTCATTCCAAATAAGGCTTTTATGGCTTCAACTGCTTTCATATTGTATATATAAGTTAAACAGATATATAAACCTTATGCAAAAATCTAAATTTGATGTATAACCTCTCCTTGGGTGTTAAAATAATGCACCTCAGCTATATTCAGATTTTGAGCATCCACCTTTAAAAAACCATAAATTCTTGCTCCACTTTTTTTATCCAGTACGCAAAATGGAATTGCTGGTCTTTCTGTATAATGCCGCAATAATTCAGCTCCACTGTAGTTGTCCTCAATATCTTTTTTTTCCTTGCGGATTATACTTAATAAATCCATGGTCAGTGTGTTTTCTAAGAAGTAACCCTTATCCCCTAATTTCTTTTTTAATTCTTTTCTTAAAGTTCCTAGAGGGGCTTTATACCTCCTTTTAACGTATACACCAATATGACCTACGCGAGTATATCTCATATAGTTCTCTATAAATCCAGGTATTGCTTTTTGTCCTTCTCTCCTGTTTCTTTCGTATCTTTTTTCGCTATTCAATAATACCCTGCCCTAATTCCACCATTTCAGCCCCTCTCTCCTCTAAAATCTCAAAAACGCTGTCCAAAATTCGTTTGGTAAAAACATTTAAATAAATCAAAAACAACATAATAATATCATGCCAAAACAACCAGAAAAAACCAATCCAAGATGTCCTTTCTGCAAAAACAAAACAACAATCAAATGGGGATTAAGAAAAAACAAAAGAAGAACTATTCAAAAATTCAAGTGCAAAAATAAAACCTGCAGAAAATATTTCACAAATCAACCAAATCTACAAAAACATAAAACATACAAGCTAAATCTAATCCTGAGCACAATCTCAAACCTAAACCTAGGCTACAGCTTAAAACAGACATCAAATTATTTCAGAAAACTGCCAAGATCAACAATAAGCTATTGGTATAACCAATTAAAACCTACTTTACCATATCATAGAATAAGAAATCAAATAAAAACAAACTATAAGCCAATAGACATAATAAAAAAGAAAAGATTCATCCATCACAATCAGCCATTCTTATATCAATATCACAAACCAAAACTAGATCTTTTCCTAAACAAGTACAAAGCACTAAAACATTATTTAGAAAACATAGAAACTCTGCTGCCAAAAGATATCTTCAAAAACAGCCAAAGAATCTCAAAACAAAAGCAAAAGGCAGAAAAAGAGCTAAAAACAAAACAAAACTATGCAACAAAGCTGGCAGAAACAGCATTACAATCAGCAAAAGACAACAGGCAAAGGCATCTTATAATAGAAAATTTAATGCTGAGAAATGACACAGCAACAATTGCAACAGAAATACCCATATACCTAACAAATCCAAATTTAACAGGCCATATAGATATTCTACAAATAAGATATCATAAAATATACATCTTGGATTTCAAACCAGAAAAGATAAACAAGCAAAAGTCAATAACTCAATTACAATTATATG
>JAHWIT010000135.1 GCA_019322455.1 Candidatus Woesearchaeota archaeon | reverse complement strand
GGTGAATATGGTTATCCTATCTTCTCTGAACAAGATAAAAAAGAACTTCCTAAAGTTGAAATAAAAAAGAAACAAACAGGATTAAATGAGTTTATGTGAAAAATGGAAAAACAACAATTAGAATCAGAACTTAAAAAACTAAAAAAATTCTATCACGAAGAATTAAAAAGAAAAGACAATCTAATTGAAGAACTAAAACAAGAAAATTCTTTAATCATAAAATCTGCTTTAAAAGAATCTGAAAAATTAACTCATTTAACAGAAAAATTTAAGAAATTAGTAAAGAAAAAATAGGTTAATCATTAACTCATCTAACAGAAAAATTTAAAAATATCGTCGGAAAAAAATCTAATCTGACACTAAAATATAGTTAACTATATACACTATATAGTGTTAAGGGGTAAAATATATAAATAGACAACTTTCCCAATTAATTATGGTAACTGACGAAGAGTTCGAGGACGATGAATTTTTAGCACAGGAAGAAGAAGAAACTGCAAAAGACGATCCTGTAGAAGACGATGAAATGACTGCAGGAGAGGAAGGCTTCTTAAGAGGTTATAACGAAGAAGCCGAGAAAGAAGAAGTTGAAGAAGAAGAGCTTTAAATAAACTTAAAGAACTTCTTTCTTTATAGCTATTCCTATCTATTTCTATTTAATTCTAATATAATAAAATTTAGGCTTAAAAAACAAAGGTTTATAAAGATAAATTCTAAATTATTAATAAAATGGCAGTAAGCGAAATTATACCAACACTAGGAAATGCAACACAATCATTATTGCCAACCTCATTTCAGCCTATTGTTGAAGTCTTAACTAGGATAAGAGGAGTTATTGAAATATTAGTTGGAGGAATATTTGGTATATATTTAATACTAATTATTCTAAGATGGCTTGAATACAAAAAGGTTGTTAAATTATTAAACCATATAAATAAAGAAATACATGAATTAAATCAAAATCTAACTGGAAAAAAATTAAAAAAGAAAAAAAGATGAAATTTACTATTTCAAATTTAATACTAAAAAAATATCCTAAACTAAATATAGGCATTGTAGTGGCAAAAGAAATAGACAACAAAGGAAAAAATAAAGAAATAACAAAGCTGTTAAAAGACATCCAGGATATGATTAAGCTAAATTTTATTCCAACTGACTTAGCAAAACACGAACTAATATCTCCATGGAGAACTGTTTTTAGTGGTTTTGGAGCAAAGCCTTCTAAATATCACAGCTCAATAGAAGCAATGATGAGAAGAATCCTTAAAGGAGGCAAAATAAATTCAATAAACAAAATAGTTGATATATATAATTACCTTTCATTAAAACATATCCTTCCAATGGGTTCAGATGACCTGGATAAAGTAGAAGGTGATATAACAATAACATTCGCAAGAGGCTATGAAACCTTTATTCCATTAGGAACAACAGAAGAAGAAGAGCCAAAAAAAGGAGAAGTAATCTACAGAGACAATGAAAAAGTACTATGCAGAAGATGGAACTGGCATGATTGCGATCAAACAAAATTATCTGATAACACAAAAAATGTTGTTATATATGTAGAAGGACTTCCTCCAGTAAAAAAAGCTAAATTAATTGAAGTCTGCAAAGAATTAATTGATTTAATTACAACATTCTGCAAAGGAGAAGCTGATTATTATATTCTTAATAAAACAAAGAGTTCTGTTAAGATTTAATTGTTATAAATCATTTCAATTGTTTTTAAGCAAGTGTTTTCTAAAGAACCAAGAATAGGAATTTCATCAGCTCTTTTACTTAATTCATATCTAATATATCTTGCACCACTAAAACCTTCATCTATGCCAACTGCAATCTTTATTCTTTCCTCATAAAGCTTTTTTGTTGTCCACTTAGCTAACTCAAATCTGGATGTTTGTGCATAAGCTCTGCTACATATATGTGTATATTCTTCTGCAAGCCAGAACATTATACAGCCGTCTTCTGCAGCTCTATTCAAATAATGAGTCTCCCAATCAACCTGCTCATAATACATCTCTTTTGTAAATTCTCCTTCATATTCTTCCTTTCTTCTAGGAGATGCAATATGCAGATCAGGAGCATTCTTTCTCAATATCTCAATAGCTTTATCCTGCCATTCAAGAGCTCCTTGTATAGGTCCTGCTAAGAAAACTAATGGCCCATTAACATTGCTATATCTTGGCACTATTATTATTTCCCCTGTCATATTTAATATAATTTAGAAGTTTTTTATAAAGATTATGAACAAAACATTTATATTCTAGATTAAATCCTTTTCAATTATGAACGCAGAAAAAGAGGTTATAAAACTTCTTAATAAAGAATTGAAATTAAAATCTATTTCTCTAGAAATACCTCCTGATCCTAATCTAGGAGATTATGCATTTCCTTGTTTTCAATTATCTAAAAAATTCAAGAAAAATCCAGTTGAAATAGCTAAAGAATTATCTGAAAAAATTAAACCATCTGGTTTAATAAAACAAGTAAAACAAGCAGGGCCTTATCTAAACTTCTTTATCAACAAGCAAAAAATAGCAGAATCCTTAATCAAGGATATATTAAAAGGAGATTATGGAGCTGCTAAACCTAAAAACAAAACATACATGATTGAGTATTTCCATGCAAACACACATAAAGGTCTGCATATTGGTCATATGAGAAACATATCAATGGGAGAAGCATTATGCAGAATACTAGAAAAAGCTGGTTATAAAGTTATAAGAACAAATTACCAGGGAGACATAGGGCCGCATGTTGCTAAATGCATCTGGGGTTATCTTAATTTAAAACAAAAAGAGCCAAAAACTGGAAAAGGAAGTTGGCTTGGAAAAATTTATACATTAGCAAATACAAAAGCAAAAGAAGAAGCTGTAAAAGAACAAATAAGAGAAATAAATAATAAATTATATACAAAAGACAAAAAATTCATAAATGTATGGAAAAAAACAAGACAATATTGTCTTGATGATTTTGATTTGTTCTATAGGGAATTTGGTGTTAAATTTGACAGGCTTTATTTTGAAAGTGAAGTTGAAGAACCTGGAAAAAAGATTGTTAAGGATATGCTAAAAAAAGGATTGGCAGAAGAAGATGATGAAGCAATTATAATAAATCTTGAAAAATACAACCTAGGAGTTTATGTTCTTTTAACCAGAGATGGAAATGCACTTTATTCAACAAAAGATTTAGGATTAGCAGAAATTAAGCAAAAAGAATTCAAGTTTGATAAAAGCATTCATATAACAGGCGCAGAGCAAATACTACATTTCAAACAATTATTCAAGACATTTGAAATAATTGGATCAGATATGGCAAAAAAATCTACGCATATCCCTTACGGCTTAGTTATGCTGCCAGAAGGAAAGATGTCTTCAAGAGAAGGAACAATCGTGTTATTTGATGATTTAAAAGAAAAACTATTCACAGCAGCAGAAAAAGCAATAAAACAAAGACATAAAACCCTGTCAAAAAAAGAAATAGAAAATAGAACAAAACAAATTGCTTATGCTGCTTTAAAATTCTCAATGATAAACAGGGAAAACAACAGAGATATTCTCTTTGACTGGGAAAAAGCCTTGGATTTTGAAGGAGAAACAGGACCTTATGTTCAGTATGCTTATGCAAGAATCTGTTCAATATTCAAGAAAGTTGGAAAATTTAAAGGAAAATTAAATGCCAGTGTATTAATAACAGAATATGAAGAAAAACTAATTAATTATCTATCCAAATTCCCTTCTGTTATTCAACAAACAGCAGAATCCTATAAACCTTCTTTATTAACACATTATCTCTTAGAACTAGCACAAGCATTTAATGAATTCTATCACAACTGCCCTATATTACATGCAGATAAAGATACAAAACAAGCAAGACTGGGATTAGTATCAGCTGTAAAAGAAATTCTTAAAACAGGATTAGATCTCTTAGCAATAGAATCCCCTGAGCAGATGTAACTTTATAAATTAAAAAGATATTTAAACTAGTTATAATTTTAATTTAATATGAAAAAGTGGTTGAGAATCTTACTTATTGCAGATTTCTTTATGTTGCTAGCAGCAGGAATGCTTCTTCCTATTTATGCTCTCTTTGTTGAGAAAATAGGAGGAGATATATTAGCTGCAAGCGGCTCTTGGGCAATATTTACATTTACATCAGGATTTCTTATCTGGCTGTTTGGCAAATGGGAGGATAAAGTTAAACATCTAGAAAAAATGGTATTTGGAGGATATCTATTTAGATGCATTGGGTTTTTAGGATTCTTCTTTGTTGCAAATAAATATCATCTCTTTGGAATTCAGGCTATACTTGGAATAGGCATTGCAGCAAGTTTGCCAGCTTATGATTCATTATATTCAAAATTACTCAGCAAAGGAAAGTTTGCTTCTGAATGGGGAACATGGGAAGGAATGAGTATGATGGTTGCAGCACTTGCAGCTGTTATTGGAGGAATTGTAGCAAATTACTTAGGTTTTAAGATTTTATTTTTAATTATGTTTGCTTCTTCGCTTTTAGGATTATTAATCTCAACCACTTTGTTTTCAAAAGCCTTCAAAGCAGTGGCAAAGTAGAATCTATTCCTCAATATTTGAAATAAAATTTAGAGGTGTAATCTCTAACCAAGAAAATTTATGATTTGGATTTGATTCATTTCCCATTTTCATTCACCTTCTGCCTTAACAACTTTATAATCCTTTGCAAATCTTTCTCCAAAATCAGGATTTTCTATATACTCATCAAAACATCTATTTTCCAAAAATAATATCCTGCCATTTTTTACTATTTTGTATTTTTTTTCTAATTTTGGAAAAACACCACTAAATAACTTAACTATTCTATTTGGATCATCTTCCATACACTTAACCATCCAAGGTACAGTAATCATCGATCCAACTAATGTCTGTGTTACAACAGTAAGATTTCCGTCTTTATCATTCTCTTCTCTAACTGCAGAATATGATATCTCATAGGCCTTATCGTCAAAAGGATACCCTCTTGGGGAATTTAATAATAATTTTCCAATTATATATTCCATTTCTCCAGAAATTACAACTTCATTAACATCTCTATCAATCTTTTTACACTCTCTTATAAATGTTTCAATAGAATTATGCCTCTCTGGATTAATTACTAAATTATCTTTTCCTTCTTCATATCTTTTAAATCCCTTCATAGCAAGAATCTTTTCTGCAGAAGGAGGAATTTCAGCTAAAGAGGTTGATAATACTTTTGTAGGATTATATATAGTATCATCATAAGGTTCACTAGCTTCACGAGCACTGATATAATAAAATCCACCTAATCTTTTTAATTCATTAACAGATCTTTCAAATTTTTGTTTATTTTCATCATCCTTTTTTCTAGCTGCTGCATCTAATTCAGATGTTTGTTCATTTTCATGTTCTTGACTCATTTTTTATTCACCCTATTGGTAGAATTCCCCTTTTCCAATACCTATGCTTAGAAAAATCACTTCTTTATAAATCTTATGCATTTCTACTCTAAAGTAGTAAAAACCATAACCTTTATAAACAACTTAAGTAATCATAAGTATTAAATGAGTATTCATCAAGCGCGGGAAAATAAGAGGTTCATATAAAAATGATAAAAGAGCTGAATAAAAAAGAGTTTGTTAATATATTGCGGGAAAACGGGTTTACAACAAAAGAGGTCAACACAGCTTGGTTTAATGCCAAGAGAAGAAGAGGGGTTGTTTAAATGAAAAAAGAAGTTTTTTTGGATTTAAACAAAGTTAAACTCTATGGATATGAACCTGCAAAGAGTGATAAAGTAATTGAATCTATAATTAAAGGAATATTTTTTGGAGATAAATTTCCAGCAGTAGATGTTTATGAAGTTAATCCTGATGAATTATTATTATTAAGACCTGATGGTGGCCATTGTAGAGCAATTGGACATGATATTGAAAATCAACCATTGAGAACTAATGTATGGGACTCAAGAGATGAAAAAACTATTCATTATAATGGCCAGCCAGTAATAGATTTTGTAAAATTAGATTGGCCTCATCGTATTTTAATTGGAGATATTGCATTAGTAGATGATAAACTAATGGTTGATAATTTGGAACATAGAAAAAGAACAAGGAAAAATTACAGATAAAATGAAAATCCATAATTTTCCAAGAAATTATAAAGAAATTGGAATAGAAGAGGTTATTCAAGATGCTTTAGACAATAAAGTTGATACAATCTCTGTCATTAGTTCTGGAAATTATTTAAATGCAATATTAGAAGCTTCTAAAAAAACAAATCTAAAAGTTGTAAATCTTGTTAATCAATCATTAGGCTATCCTGATTTAGAATTATTAATAGAAGACAATAGAATATTAAGAAATCCTAAAGAAAGAGAAGCATATGTTGCAGATAAACTGTCAAATTCTGGAAAAGTAAAAGATTATACTGACTTTATTCCAAAAGCTTTAGAGCAAGAAGCAGAAAAAATCCTTGCTTCTAATCCAGATTACATTAGTTTAGGTGTAGGAACAGGAAAATTATTTGTAATATTATACAGAAAAATAAAAGAAAAAGGATTAAAAACAAAATTATTTGGAGTATTGCCACGAGGAGAAAATGGAGTTTTTAATGAAGGAAACTTTGAATTCACAAGCTTAGCAGATAAATTAACCACTCCTTACACTTCTTTCAGAGATGAATTACTCCAAGCACAATCAGAAGGACATATCTTATTTGAAGCAGAAGATAAAGACTTCCTAAAAGCAAAAAAACAAGCAAGAAAAAGAGGATATAAAGAAGAAATAAGCGGCTCTGCTGGATTTGTTCTATATGATGATGAAATTAAAGCAAAATATAGAATAGAATCTGAAAATATCTTAGTTGTTAACACAGGATCTCAACAAAAAACACCTTTATATCTTAGAATTTTAAAACCAGCTGCAGCATTAGCAGCTTCTGTTCTATTAGCATTAGGAGTTGATCATAAAGTTCAAAGATATAATTCTGACAGAGAAGCATTAACCTGTGTTGCAAAAACTGCTTCTGAATTATTAGAAGAAGAAATTGATGTTAATAAAATGTCAAATCCTCAGTTAGGAAAATACATTCAAGAAACAAAAGCAAGAATAGGAGGCCCTAATCATTATTGGTTGTAAAATGAACTACAAAAAACCATATTCAGGAGGATGGGAAAAACTAACTGTCGAACAAAGAATTGAAAATTGGTTAGGAATAAATCAATGCTTAATTGGAGAAAATAGAATTGAAGATTTTAAAAACTTTCTTTTGAATTTCAGTGCAAGTTATGAAGCTTTAAATGCAAATACTCTTGAACAGCTTGCTTATGAAACAAGAGACCAAGAATATGAATTTTGGACAGACATAGAAAAGGAATTATTATGG
>JAHWIT010000134.1 GCA_019322455.1 Candidatus Woesearchaeota archaeon | reverse complement strand
TAACAGAAAAATCTCAGAAATAAAAGGAAAAATAAAAATCAAAGGCACAATTAAATTAATGAAAGAATTGTATGATAAAGGGGTTCTGGAAGATTATGATAATATTAGAAGAAAATCTAAAAATAAAAATTTATTAAAAATGGAAACTTTTAAAGAAAGATTTTTTGAAAATAATCAAAAAGCAATGATAGATTCTATTAAAAATTATAATCACAAAATAAAAAAGATAGTTAAACTAAACAAAAAGATAGATGTATATGATATTGAAGTTCCTAATACTCATAATTTTGCTTTGGCTTCTGGTATATTTGTACATAATAGTGCACGTCAAGGAAGAAGTAGGGAGTTTCAAGCAATATTACCATTAAGAGGAAAGATTTTGAATGTTGAAAAGGCAAGATTGAATAAAATAATTGAGAATGAAGAAATTACAACAATGATAACTGCTTTGGGAACAGGAATTGCTGAAGAGTTTGATATAAGCAAAGCAAGATATCATAAGCTTATAATTATGACAGATGCTGATGTAGATGGCAATCATATTTCATGTTTATTACTAACATTCTTTTATAGATATATGCAGCCGTTAATAGAAGCTGGTTATGTTTATTTAGCATTACCACCATTGTATAAGATATCAAAAGGAAAACAGGTTAAGTATGTTTATTCTGAAGAAGAGAAGGAAAAATATCTTAAAGAGATTGGAGCAGATGGAGTTAGTATTCAAAGATATAAAGGATTAGGAGAGATGAATCCAAAGCAGTTATGGGATACTACAATGGATCCTTCCAACAGAACATTAAAACAGGTTAATATAGAAGATGCTGTTGAAGCAGACAGAATATTTACAATATTAATGGGAGATCAAGTTGAGCCGAGAAGAAACTTTATCCAAGAGCATGCTAAAGAGGTTCAGGAATTAGATATTTGAGGTGTTTAGATGGAAGTGATATATGAAAGAGAGATTAGAGCAGATAGTAGAAAGATTAAAGAACGTAATTATGTTTGTTCCTGAACTGACTATATATCAAATCAGTGATTTTTTAATAATTCCTGTAAGAAACTGGCTAATTCCAAGAGCAGTTAAAAGAGAATTTCCTTGGTTAAGCTGTAGAGATTATAATTTTGAGATAATGTGTAAACCTGTGAAAAAATATTATCACAATAATTTATTCTTGTTTAGATTTGTATGTAAAAGTTATAGTTCAGGAATATGCACAAAATATCAAAAAAAAAGCTAAAAACAAAAGACTTATAAATAAGGTATAACTTTCGAGATAAAATGGCTAGAGTAAAAAGAACTGAAAAAAAAATATGGTTTCCAATAGTTGCTCCTAAGATATTTTATAATCAAGTTGTAGGACAAATATTACTTACAAATCCTTCTGACGCTATTGGGAGGATTGTGCCTGTTAATTTAGCAAATTTAACAAGAGATCCTAGAAGACAAAATATAACAATAAAATTAAAGGCAAGTAATGTTGCTGGTGAAAAGATTCATACTGAACTAATAGGATATAAGATAAGTCCTTCTTTTGTAAAGAAATTGGTTAGAAAAGGAGGAACAAAAATAGATTATTCTTTTACTGCTTATACAGCTGATAATAAGAATCTTAGAATAAAGACAACCTTATTGGCAAGAAAGGAAATCAAGACATCTGTTTCAACTGCTTTAAAGAAAACAGTTGAGGATATTCTTAAAAAAGAAATAAAGAAAATGAGTTTTGTAGAGATAATGCAGGCAATTGTTACTTATAAGATACAGAGTGGTATGAAAAAACAATTAGCAAAGGTTTATCCTTTAAAGGTGTTTGAGATAAGACATCTAGGTATAGAAAAGATTAAGAAAACTGAGGAAGAAAAACCATTGAAAGTAGAAGAGAAAAAGGCTGAAGAAAAACCTGCTAAAGAAGAAGTTAAAGAGAAGAAGACAGAAGAAAAAACTGAAAAAAAAGAAGTTAAAGAGATACCAGAAAAGCCTTCTAAAGAAACTGAAAAATCTGAAGAGAAAAAAGAGTAATTTCTTAAAATGCCAAAACCAATTATTGATTCAAATAAATGCAGTAAATGTGGAACTTG
>JAHWIT010000002.1 GCA_019322455.1 Candidatus Woesearchaeota archaeon | reverse complement strand
ATAAGTTTGGTGTTAGGTATTAGGTCTTAAAGTTAAATATTTTTCTAGTACCTTGAAGTGTTTTTTAGCTCGTCGTCTAACTCTTTTTTAATCTTTGAAAGATCTTGCTGTAAAAGCTCAATTTTTTTATCTTCTAAATGCTCCACTGTTTTGGCAGTATATAATAAAGAAGTAAGACATTTGAAACTATTCCAGTTATAAAAAAGTTTGGCAAGCGGAAGCATTATGCGATTTCTTAATAGTTGTATTTTATTTTTTATAAAAGCCAACGGATTTTTTTTGCATTCTTCCCAATTTTTCTTCTCAACAAGAAGATTTATTTTTAATGATACCATTTTGTTTTCCTCCATTAATGAGTTAATTAAGTTGTTTAATGCAATTATTCTAACATAAACTGATTTAAGTGGCAAATAAAATTAAAATATGTAAGCGTTTTTTAGAAATTGCCCCTTTTAATTAAATAGAAATTGCCCCTTCTGTGGTAAGAAATAATTTGAGAAGTCAAATCATAGGAGGGAGAAAAACAATGGAGGGGCTTATAACCATGAGTAAAAAAGAAAGAAGAAGAGCTGTAGTAATGCAACAGCTTTACAATAAGAAGCTTAATCAGAGAGAAGCAGCATTGGAACTCTGTCTAAGCATAAGACAGATAAAAAATTTATTTAAAAATTACAAAAAATATGGCGATGAAGGATTAATTTCTAAAAAACGTGGATCACCCAGTAATCATCAATTGCCAAAAGTATTAAAAGAAAAAGCAATAGGGTTGATCTTAGAAAACTATATAGATTTTGGACCTACATTAGCACGTGAGAAATTGAAAGAAAAACATGGGTTAAATATTTCCATAAGTAGTGTTAGAAATCTCATGATTTTAGCTAATATCTGGCATCCTAAAAAGAAAAAAGAGAGAAGAGTTTATCAGTTAAGAGAAAGAAGATCATCTATTGGAGAACTAATCCAAATAGATGGTTCTCCACATGATTGGTTTGAAGGAAGAGCTGAGAAATGTACGCTTTTAGCTTACACAGATGATGCTACAAGTAGGCTGATGGAACTAAAGCTTGTTCCATCGGAAACTACTTGGAACTATATGAATCTCACTAAAAGCTATATTAAGAAATATGGAAGACCCTTAGCTTTTTACTCTGATAAACATTCTATTTTTAGAGTAAACACAGAAACTATTGGAAAAGACAGCTTAACACAATTTGGGAGAGCTCTTACCCAATTGGAAATTAAACTTATTTGTGCGAATACTCCACAAGCAAAAGGGCGCGTTGAAAGGCTTTTTAGAAGCTTACAAGACCGTCTACCAAAAGAACTACGTCTTCATCATATCTCAAGCATAGACGAGGCTAATAAATTTTTACCAATCTTTATAGAAGATTATAATAAGCGCTTCTCCAGATTAGCTAAAAATCCAATCAACGCACATAGATCATTTGATGGCTTTGATTTAGATCTCATCTTCACTTTACAGGAAACTAGATATTTATCAAAAAACTTAATTTTGCAATATAAAAACACTCTATATCAAATAAAAACAGATAGACCGACATATGCTTTAAGAAAAGCTATTGTAAATGTATTAGAAAAAGAATCAGGAGAAGTCATTATAGAATATAAAAAGAAAAGCTTAGACTATAAAATTTATCATGAACAGCCATATCAAGGAGAGGTAATTTCTTCAAAGCTTCTTAATCACAAGGTAGATCAAATTAAAAAGAAACAATATAAGCCCTCAAGAAATCATCCATGGAAGGCTTATTACCCAAGGAAGCAACATCTCTCTTTATAAATAATAAAGGGAGAAAAAATAAGGATTCTTTGCTGAGCCTGCGCCGAGCTAGCTAAGAGCTGCTCGGCTCAGCTTCAAATCCGCACACTATGTGTGCAAATTTAAAAAGCTTTTTAATATTCAAGTATGTTATACTGGAAGAGTTAAATGTTTAGGTAGTAATTTTATATGAAAAAGTGCAATTTCTACTTAATTCTAGAAGGTGAAATTTCTATTTAACGCTAACATTAGTTTATCACAAACAACAACAAATTTTGAATTTGCTAGAGAAACTCTTTTTTTTAATTTTTTTTAGTAAATGAAATTCTTTCATAAAAGCGTTAT
>JAHWIT010000133.1 GCA_019322455.1 Candidatus Woesearchaeota archaeon | reverse complement strand
TTTACCTGACCAACAACAATGATCTTACTTCCAGGATTTGTATGTCTCTCACTCATTGGACTAACAAGATCATCTTTTAAGAAAACATTCATTCTTTTTGGTTGTTCCCCTCCTTCTAGATTTTCAGGAGCTTCTTCTAGAACAATTCCTTGGGCATCTACAAGTTCTTTGCTTAACAACCTAAATTTTCCTTTTCTTCCACAGCCACATCTTGTTGGTTCTTTAAAATTGCTGTCTAGTTGTAATACGTTTATGATATTGCCACAATTTGGACATTCAAATCTTGCTGATGTTACCTGAGGCCTTACATCTGATTTTTGCCTTACAACTCCTTCCATAAATAGTAATTTGTCAAGGTGTTTGCTTCTTATGTTTCTGATCATGATTTTTTGGCCTTCTGGAAGGTTGTTGAATCTGATTTTGAAATTATGCATACCTTCTGGAAGATCAAATTCCTGCAAGGCTATTTCTCCTGCTTTAATTATTTCTTCAGGATGTTCTAATAGTTCATCGGCTAATTCATGGTTGAATTTCATTAATTCAGAAAAATCAATTACTAGAAAACTTTCTCCTTTTCTAAACTTTTTAAGTAGGTGTGTCTTGTAAACAGTTTCTAGGAGTTCTTTAAATTTTTTAATTTGTTCTGCTCCTTCCATTTTTTTATTAAAGACTTTCTAGTTTATATTTTCTATGGCTGAATGTCCAGTGGCAGTTTAGAAGAGAAGTATATCTGAAGATAATTAAAAAAATAATACACCCCCTTACTTTTAAGATTTACTTGCCTTTGACTTTCTTAAGATTAATAATTAATTTATCAAGAGCTTCGTGAACTTCTTTTTCACTTTTTGTTCCTGTACATACTATCTTTCCATTACTGAATAATAAGAATGTTGCTCTTGCTTCTGGCAGTTTGTATACTAATCCTGGAAATTGTTCTGGTTCATATTCTGTATTTGGAAGCTTCATTGCTAAGATGTTCAGATTTAGATCCATACCAACTGCGCCGCTTGCAACCATGTTTTGGATTTTAATTTCTGGTTTGATTGTTATCTTGATTCCAATCTTTTCTAATGACTTTATTATTTTTTTAATGGATTCTTCTACTTTATCCATTGACCTTGCTCCTGTGCAAACAATCTTACCAGAGCTGAAGATTAAAGCAGAGGTTTTTGGTTCTTTGATTCTTATGACTAATCCTGGAAATTGTTCTGGGTTATATTCTGTGTTTGGTAAAGTAGCTGCCATTTTTTCTAATGGAATATCATGTTTTAAAGAAGAACTAACAACGATATTAACTACTTTGATTTCTTTTTTTTCTATTTTTTTAGCCATTTTTATCCTCCATACCTTTATAAATGAGTATGAATTATAGGAAAATAGCAAAAGTATTTAAATATATGTATTTAAAAATGATTTTTAAATAAAAGATATTTTACAGGTTATATGGCCCCTTGATTTCCTGTGGAGAATAAGTATAAAAATAAGTATATTTATAAGTAAAATGGAAGGAATTGAACATAAAGTTAAGGAAACAGTAGAAAAATATGATTTAATTAGCAAAAAGGACAATGTTTTAGTGGCTTGCAGTGGCGGGAAAGATAGTACAACTGTTCTTTATATATTAAATAAATTAGGTTATAATGTTTCAGCTATTACAGTAGATGCTTTAATTGGGAATTATACAAAACAGAATCTTGAGAATTTGAAGAGGTTTTGCAGAAAAGAGAATATTAAATTGCATGTTATTTCTTTTAAAAAGGAGTTTGGAGCTTCTCTTTGTTATCTTAGATCTATATTAACTCAAAAAGGAATTAAATTAAATTCTTGTACAATTTGTGGAGTACTTAGAAGATATTTGTTGAATAAGTATGCTAGAAAATTAAAAGCTGATGTTGTTGCTACTGGACATAATATAGATGATGAAGCACAATCTATATTAATGAATTTGTTTAAGAATAATATTGAATTATTAGCAAGACTTGGTCCAAAAACAGGTATTAGAAAGCATAAAAATTTTATTCCTAGGATTAAGCCTTTGTATTTTGTTTCTGAAAAAGAAGTGATTAAGTTTAGTAAAGAAAGGAAGTTTCTTGTTAATTATAATGCCTGTCCTTGTAGAATAGATGCTTATAGGAATCATGTTAGAAAATTGCTTGATAGATATGAAAAGGAGAATATTAATGTTAAGAAGAATATTATTAATAGTTTTTTGCAAGTATTGCCTGTTTTGAAGAAGAATTTTCAAACACTAAAAGAACCAAATGTTTGTAATAAATGTGGAGAGCCTAGTAAGAATAAGGTTTGTATGGCTTGCCAAATATTAAGTAAATTAAAATAAATTATTTCTTAAATTTATAATCATGAAGCTGATTTTTATTGAAAGTAGTAGAATAAATATTAGAATAATCCAAAAATAGAATTTTATATTTTTTAGATTGAATATTTTTTTGTTATTTAATATTTTGTAGAATAAAATTCCAATTAAACTACTAGAGATTATTAAGAAGAGTGAAAAGGTAAAGAAATAGATAACAGGATTACTAAAAAAAGAATTTACTTCAAAAGAAGGGGCATATACGTAATTCATATTTTCTTCTGTTCCAAAGAATAGTGACGGAACTAGAAAAAATAAAACAAATAGTGATAAGTATAAAAAAAATTTGTCAAAGTTTTTTGGCAGCTTTTTTAGAAAGATTAATGCAAAGAATTCTAATGGGATAATAAAGAAATGCCTCATTGTTGAGAATATTTCTAATTTTGAAAAATTTGTTTCAAATATATATGTTGAAGCACCTGAGATGCTTATTTTGAAAAAGACATTGATTAAAAGATCAGTTATCCATATTCCTTGGATTATGATGCTGGCTGATAAGAATACAAGCAATAATGTTGGGCTTTTATTTATGATTATTATGCTTGTGATTAATAATGATAAGCTGCAGAATAAAAAGATTCCATATATTTTTCCTTTTGCTAATTTAAGAAAAGCATCACTAAACCACATTAAATATAAAATTACAGCTATAAAAGCTAAGTATATATCATTTTGATTTTTAAAGTCAAAAGGCATTTATTTAACAAAAGAACAAATCTTTAAAAACTTTGCTTCATAAATAAGAAATAAAATGATAGATACTCAAAATTTTAAGGAAATTTTGGTATCTTCAAAAAATCAAAAGGTGATTTTTTGATAGATATTGTTTTTCCAAATAAGAATGAAGCTAAATTTATTGAGAAAGCAGAACAATTGGATTATTCTTGTTTATGTTTTGTTTATGAATATAGGAAAGATTTGGATGTTATAAAGGAATTGATTAAAAAAGAACAGAAGAAAACTAAAGTTAAATTATATTTTGGTTTATTAGTTGAGACAAAGCAGGTTAGTAAAGCAAGAAACGTTACTGATTTTGTTTTGGCTAAATCAACTGGTGATGATCAAGTTGTTTTTGAGAAATTAAAACCAGACATGATTTATGATTTAGAATTAGCTGCTAAAAAGGATAAACTTAATTTTAGATTATCTGGATTAAATCAGGTTTTGTGTAAATTAGCTGAAAAGAATAAGGTAATTGTTGGATTTTCATTTTCTTCAATCTTGAGTTCAAAGAACAGATCTTTAATTTTAGGAAGAATAATACAAAATATTAGATTTTGCAGGAAATATAATGTTATTACTTCATTTTCTTCTTTTGCTAAGGCTCCTTTTGAGATGAGGGCTACTCATGATTTAATTAGTTTTTTGATTGTTTTAGGAATGCATCCTAAAAAAGCAAGATTAAGTTTGAAAAGTGTTGAAGATAGAATCAGATTAAATTATAAAAAAAGATTGCCTGAATA
>JAHWIT010000132.1 GCA_019322455.1 Candidatus Woesearchaeota archaeon | reverse complement strand
GGTTTTTATAGACGAAGACCCTGGCGAGAATTTACGAAATTTGTTTACTTTCATATTCATCATTTTGGGCAATAATGTCAATGTATGTTATGAGATGGCAAATCTATGAACATTATGGATATTTTGTAATGTATTTAATTCTCATTAGTTGGCTCCTCATGTCTCCTGCAAAAGAATATTTTGGATTGCCAGAAGAAGAAACATGACTAGATACTGTTCTATCTGTGGCGATGAATTACAACCAGATGAAATAGAATACCTAGAGAGTGAACAGATTTCTCCTTAGAAAGTGCTGAAATTGACATCTTGGTTTTCGTGATATACAGCTTTTTCTAAAAAAGAAGTACGCCGAGGGGGAGATTTGAACTCCCGAGAGGCAAAAGCCTCACGAGCTCTCCAGGCTCGCGCCGTACCGGGCTGGGCCACCTCGGCAATAACAATAGCGGAATACTATTCTCTTTTTATGTTTTTTTCCAGATGGAAGGATACGTCCCCTTGTTCATTAACACTCTTTCTAGTGTAGCACATATTCCAGAATCTTTTTGAATTATCTGTTCAGTTGACATTAGAACATTAACAAGTGCCACACCTTCGTCCTTCAACGTTAAAACGGCTGCCAAATCACCTTTTTTAATATCTGTATCAATCTCTACAATTCCAGGGATTGCTAGATTTGCTCCGTGACAGAGTGCATCTACAGCAGAATCCCTTATTACAATCTTTGGTAGGTGATCTAATAATCTTCTCATTGGTAGAATCTTAGACCGAATTTCAGTTTCATCTTCCTCTTCTTTCCAAAATATATGGGCATCCTTTACATCCTGTAATAAAACAGCGTCTTCTTCTGTATTTTTACCAACTCTTGTTCGCCTAAGCTCAGCTAGATGTGCTCCTGTTTTTAGTTTTTTTCCAATATCTGAACAATTTGAAGATACGAATCCAGTTTCTATCAGAAAGTTATGTGTATTAGGAATAGTCATATCATAAACATTACCTTTATATCGAATTGGCTCAATTGATTTTATTTTTTCTATACAGAATTCATCAAGAGTAGGCAGATTTGTCATTTTACTTGCTTTTTTATAAAATCCTCTTGTAATTGGGGTATTGTTCTTTAGGACTCTGCTTAAGTTTCCACCCATTTTATATAATTGAGATTTATTGTTTCTGATATATTCTTTATAATGTAGACCAATATAGAAATTATCTTTAATATCCCCTGAATCCATTTCATTAATTTGTCTAAATATTTCTTTTTTAAAAGGATGGTTTGATCCAACTTTTAATATAAATCTTTTCTTAGCAGCAAGATCATTTATAGATATGAAAAATTTATTTTTATTTTTAAATATAACATTGCTTATATCAAGTTTAAGCAACATTTGATGTATTCTTTTTGCATTATTTTCATTAACTGTGAAAAAATTAATTTTTGTATAAATTCCTTTAATTTTAGATTTCTTTTTATAATAGGCAGTACCGTCTCCATCAAAATATCCTCTTAAAAATGATGCAATTAATCTTTTATTAAGATAAAGTATTGGAAGAATATCTGAATTCTTTTGAGGGCTTTTTACTCCTAAATTTGCACAAATTGTTGCAAGAAAACTGTTAGATGTATCTAATTGTATTAGTTCATTATCTTTGATTGTTTGAGTTATATTAAAATTAGGAAATATCTTTTTATATGTTTTTTTAAATAATTCAATTAATTCTTTTTCTTTATTATAAAATTTTATTCTAGTGTGTCTTATTGTTTTTTTCTCTTTAGTATTATTTCCATCAGATGCAATAAGTCCTATTAAGTACATTAAATCGCTGGTTAATCCTGAAAGCTCTATCCTTGTGCCTTTTTCAGTCTTAAAATTTATTATTTTATCTTTAATATCCTCATACATTCCTGCTTTTTTAATATGATCTAAAGGAATTGCTATGTTTGAACCTTGCAAAAATGATTTCCTATCTAACTTAAGTTTACGATTCATCTCCCTAATGCTTCCATACTTTTTAATGAATTCTTTTTTGATTAATTGTTTTATATTATCTTGATCAACCAAGTATTTATCATCAAGAAGGTCAGATATTATTGGATTTTCTTCAGGAATAATATAATCTAATGATTTAACCATGTAATCAAAATTTCTAATTTTAGCTGCTCGTTTCATCACATGACCTTCTTCAGATGAAACTAACATTCTGTGATCTGGAGTAACTAAAAAAGAAATCCCTGAAGACATTGTGATTTTTATTAAATTTCCTTTGAAATTAAATTTCTGGGTTTTGGAAGGTACTTTTTGCTCAATTTTTTTATTATTCATGCTATAAACTATTTTTGGATTAACAAAAAAATCTTTAGATGAAATTAAAGAATCTTTAGAAATAATTTCAGTTTCTGGATGTAAACACAAAGTTCGAACATATGTTCCAGATTCACAGCCAACTCTAAATAATACTTCTCTGCCCTTTATTTGAAGAATATCTAAATAATAAATCTGTCTTTTACGCCTAACTCTTTTTACCGCAGATCTAACAGGTGGTAATTGTGTAACTTCTCCTATAAAAACCTTACAAACTTCAAACATTTTCTTTTTATCAACATCTTTATGAAGCCTCATAATACCTATATATTCTTTATCTGCCAAAAGAAGAACCTGCAAGGCACGCGTTGCATCGCCTAAGGCTATGGGAAGAATTCCTGTTACTGCAGGATCAAGTGTACCCCCATGACCTGCTTTATCAATTTCAAGTATCTCCTTTACCCAGGAGACAACCTGATGAGATGTTGGCCCACTAGGTTTATCTAAATTTATAAAACCATTGTTCAATAAATCATTCACATTCATCTCATCTGGATATTTCCCGTAATGAGGATTTGTTTTTGCTGAGACTTTAATCAATCTTTTTCGTTTTTTGTCAGAAGGTAACATGTATTTTTTCCAACCATTTCTATCTAGAATAAAAGTAGAATATAAAAAGTAGTTTATTTCTTAATTTCTTTAATAATAATCTCAACTATTTCATCTGGTGTCTTATCCGATGAATCTACTACAAGATCATAGATGGACGTGTCGTCTAAATCTATGTTATAATATTTTTTATAACGAGTAGCTTCACTATTTTCTCTTTTTAATATCTCTTTTTTTCTCTTTTCAATATCTCCTTTTTCTCGTTTTACTATCCTCCTTGCTCTCGTTTCTAAATCGGCTTCTAATAATACTTTTGTTGAAGGTATATGGTTACGATTGGCAAGCCATCCAGCTATTCGCCCTTCCACAATTACATTTCCCTTTTGCAATATTTCTAGTTGGTATTTGTCTAATTGTTCGTCAACTTCTTTATGTCTTTCACAATAGTTGCCAAACTCATCAAGAGACATATTGTACTTTTCTGCCATCTTCCGAAAAATATCTCCGGAATAAACATATTTCAATCCAAATTTTTTTTCCAAAAGTTTTGCAATAGTTGTTGTACCAGCCCCCGGGGGACCACTAATGGTAATTGTTGTCATAGTTCTCTATTTCACAGAGGGTCTAATGTTCTTCTTGATATTTTGCCACCAGTCTGACCAGCTAATCAATTTTAATCCTTGTCGTATCAACTGTCCCAATACCATTGAAAACAAAAGATATAGTAAAAACCAGTTGGACATTATGCTAATACCACGTCCGAATAATGATGCACCACTGGCCCAT
>JAHWIT010000131.1 GCA_019322455.1 Candidatus Woesearchaeota archaeon | reverse complement strand
GAGATAAATATTATTTAGAAGCATATGAATTAAAACATAGTACAAGAACTGTTGGTTACAGATTTGTGGAAAAGAATAAGAGAAGGATTGATATTTCTGCTGTTAAAAAACTTAATATTCCAGAAGGTCCTTTATTAGGGAAGTTACAACAAGGCAAAACAATAACATTCAAAGGAAAAAAGATAAGTCCAAAAGACACTACTTATGTTGTGGAAGGCAAAAAAATAGCTTATATTGCAGATTCAATACCTAATAAAAATAGTTTGAAGGTTGCTCAGGATGCTGATGTTCTTATTTGTGATGCAACATATACAAGCGAACTTCAGGAAAAAGCAGATAAACATATGCATATGACTGCAAAGGAAGCTGGATTAATAGCAAATCAAACAAATGTGAAAAAGCTTATAATGACTCATTTTAGCACAAGATATAAGGATACAAAAGAATTAGTAGAAGATGCTAAAAATGTTTTTGAGAATGTTGAAGCTGCTTATGATTTTATGAAAATTAATTTATAAGGTTTATTTATGTCTAGAAAATCAATTGGAATTAATGCTGAAAGAGAATTAATTCATTTATTTTGGAGTAATGGATGGAGTGCTGTTAGAGTTGCTGGCAGCGGAAGTTCACAATATCCTTCTTGTGATGTTTTGGCATCAAATATAAGCAGAAAATTAGCAATAGAAGCAAAGGTGACAAAGGATAAAGGAAAATATTTGAGCAAGGAAGAAATTGAACAATTCAAGTTATTTTCAAGTAAATTTGGAGCTGAGGCTTGGGTTGGTGTTAAGTTTAAGAATCTTAATTGGTTTTTTATATCTTTAGAGGATTTAGAGCTTGTTGGAAAAAATTATGTTATTTCGGTTGAACTGGCAAAGAACAAAGGATTGTTGTTTAATCAGCTTATAAATAGATTTTGAAATATTTTAAAAGAATAGAGTAATTAAAAATAGATAAATACTTTAAAAAATCATTTTTATTTAATTTGAACATTAATTTTTGGTTTTTATTTAATATTAAGCTTTATAATTCTTTTTTATTGAATTTAAAGGGTTATTTTTTGTTTTAGAAAAACCTAAGGTTTTTAAACCCTTTTATTCATAATATAGTGGTAATGAGATTGTCAAATGATGTAATTGAAGATGTAATAATTGAAGTAGCTGGTGCTGATGTAGTGCCATTAGTAAGGGCTTTGAAGAATAAAAAGAATGTAAGTGAATTCAAGCTAGCTGAAAGAATTAAGGAAGAGGTTAATAGAACAAGAAATATGCTTTATAGGCTGCATAATGCAAATCTTGTTTCATTTATCAGGAAAAAGGACAAGAAAAAAGGATGGTATATTTATTATTGGACATTTGATATGAAAAGGGTTAGATATTTGGTTCGTGAATTAAAGAAAAAGCGCTTAAAAAAATTGAATGAAAGATTAAAAAGAGAAAAAGAAAGTCAGTTTTTTGTTTGCCCAAACAAATGCATTAGATTAGATTTTGATCAAGCAATGAATTTTGAATTCAAATGCCCTGAATGCGGCAGTATTATCCAACAAGAAGATAACAAGGAATTAATTGAGGATATTGAAAAGAAGATTCATGAATTAAAAAATGAAGTAATAGAAGAAGAAAAACCTGTTAGAAAGGTAAAAGTAAAGAAAAAGATAAAAGTAAAGAAGAAAAAAATAAAAAAAGTTAAGAAGGTTAAGAAAAAAAGGTAAAACAAGTTTTTTAAAACAATAAAAATCAGAGATTTTTAAGCTTTGAAAATTAAAATTTTCAAAACATCCAAGGATATGCTCTTTTAACTTCTTCTACGAAGACTGTTGGTGTATAGATTCCTAATTCAGAAATTATTCCTGTAATTAAGTTTGGATCTATTTTTTCAAAAGCAAAATTATTGATTAAAACTCCTTTTGGAGCAGTTGGCCAGATTTCTTTTGAAGAGCGTTTTTCTATTGTTTCTTCAAAGCCAAAAACACTTTTTGGATCAAATTTCCAGCTGTCTGTGCAGATATAAATTGGCACGTCCCATTTTTCAGCAACTTCTGCCATTAATTCACTTCCAATTTTATTAATAACTTTTCCTTCAGATGTAATTGCATCAGCTCCTAATAACATTATATCTGCTTTTTTTAAGGCAAGTCTTGCTGCTGAATCAACATAATGCACAACAGGAATTCCTACTCTAGCTAGTTCTTTTGCAGTTAATCTTCCTTGAAATTTTGGCCTTGTTTCAGTATTATGGACAATAAATCTCTTTTGATGAGCTTTTGCCTGCTTTAATATTTCTATTACTGTAGAAGAATGGCAGTGAGTAAAAACAACCATTTTGTTTTTGATTTTTTTATTTCCAATTTGAGCGATCTTTTTTTTGATAATATCAAAATGCTGGTTAACTTCTTTTATTCTTTTGATAATTTCAGCGTATATATAGTCTGTTAGTTCTATATTACTTAAAACATAATTAAGAGTATTTCTCATAGCTGGTTCTGTTGGTCTTGTTTTAAAGAGAATTTGTTTTGCTTTGTTTAAATTATGGATTTGGTATAATTTTTTCTCATTTCTTATATTATACGCAACTATTTGCAGGGCTTTTATACTAGCTTTAGCGATATTTTGTGCTCCTTGAATCTTAAGATTACGTATATCCTCTACAATTGTTTTAAAATTCATGAGAAAAAGTTTATCTCTTTTTCTTTATTATTCTTTTTTCTATTTTAATTTCTTCTTTGAGGATTTTCTTTGATAATACTTGAATATTTAGTTCCATATTGGCCATTCTTCTTTCTAACAGAACAAGAACTCTTAGAGAATATACAATTGCAGCTAATGTTCCTATAATAATTAATAATGTGATTTCAGCTAAACCAAGTGCCATTTATGTTCACCTCTTTTGTTTAATAGAAAATGGTTTGGTGGTATATAAAATTATCGAAAATAAAAGACAGAAAAATTAAGCAGCTTTTATAAATTTATCAGCTGGCTTTAATTTACTCCAAACAGAATGAAAAAAATTTTCTAAAGTAGCTGCAAATAATTTTGTACTAACCCAAATGCCTGTGTCATAGGTTGGGTGAACTGTTTCATCATCAATTAACATAAAAACAACATCTTTACCATCAACAATACAGAATCTTGCTTTTTCAACTGTGTTTTTTAATTCAACAAATTTGCTAAGTTCTTTTGCTGATTTTGAATTTTCTTTTGTTATAGGTGCAACAATTCTTACTTTTACTCCTCTTTTTGCTGCTTTTTCAAGTGAATTTTTGAATCTATCTGCTTTTCTTTCTAAACCTTGAGAAGTTGTCATTATTGTGATGCTTTCTTGAGCATTTTTAATTAACATATCTAAATGTTGGTATAGGTTATTTCTACCTTTTAGATTCCCACTTAAATCAGTAGGATCTACTAATTTAACTCCTTGGTTATGTAATAGATTTAATTCATTAAGAACAGTGGTTTTTTTGATAGAATCAAGTATATTCATTTGAGTTTTTGCTTCATTTTCTATTTTCTTTTTTACTCTTTCTAGAACTTCTGCTGGCTGAACAGCCATATATTTAATTGGCTTGCCAAGCTTCATTATAATAAATCCTTTTTTCTCCAATGACTCCAGAACCTCATAACTTCTTGATCTTGGTACATTTGCAATATCAGATAACT
>JAHWIT010000130.1 GCA_019322455.1 Candidatus Woesearchaeota archaeon | reverse complement strand
TTATATGATCCTTTAATCCTAATTCATTTCTACCATAATATTCATCATGTGGATCTAAAACTAATATACCACAATAATCTTTGTCTGTAATATTCCATAGCATTACTTTTAACAGAACAGATTTTCCTCTTCCTGTTGTTCCTGGGATTAAGATGTGGTGTGCAAATACTTTATCTCCTGGCAGTGAGATATCAACATCAAGAATATTTGAGCCTGATCTTAATTTTCCGATAAATAATGGATTTTTTGGTTTTGTAAGAAATGTTAAATCATTGCTTGTAATTTCTCTAACTGAAGAAAAAAAAGCAGGCAATGACTTGCAAAGCTTAGAACCATTTTTATCGATAGTGATCATTGGTTTAAGATGAGCTAATATATAATTTCTTAGTTTAGGATCTAGAAATTCTAAATCATTTTCTTCTTCTAATTTTAAACCTGATATTAATTCAAGGTTTTGTTGAGATATCTGTGAACCATAAAATAAAGAGCAAACCTGCAGAATTGTTTTTGAATTTGGTGTGTCTGATATTAGGAGCTCTCCTATTTCTAAATCTTTTTCTGACTTTTTTCTGATAAGAATCTTACCTATTTCTCCTGAAATAACCTGCCCCTTAATCATTAAGGTTATAGAATAAGATGGTTTATATAAATTTTTTTAATTATATTGGCCCTAATTTCCTTTTCTAATCTCTATGACTTTTATAGAATTGCCATGTTGAATATATGTTACATTGTCTCCTTCAATAGCCTGTTCTGATAGATTAGAGTCAATGTTGGCATCAAGGGTCTCAAAATTCACTGTATCCATTATTTGGATTTTATCTTTTTGTTTAGAGATAACTGTAGCACATTTTCTGATTATATCTGTTTCTTGAAGCTGTTCATGAAGGGGCAAGGATGTTTGTATCTTTTTCCCTGAAAAAAGACCTTCTAATTCAATTTTTGCTTTTGTATGAGAATGAGTGCCGTAAACCACAAATTTTAGATCTTTAATCACACAAGGCTCTCCTTCGTAGATTATGTAATTACCTTTTTTTAATTTTTTTAAATCTGTCATAGAACTTACCCCTTTTACTATAATTAATGTTTATACTTGTATTTAAATTTTACTTTTTATTTATAAGTGAAAAATAAAAGAAAAAAATTAAGCTTTGCCTAAGATTCTGAAAACTTTTGTACCACATTTAGGGCAAACGCCTTTAGCAGCTTTCATGCCATTTTTCATTCTTACTTCCTTGGCATCTTGAATTTTAACTGTTTTTTTGCATTTCATGCATCTTCCTTCATATTCAGCCATGATTATCCCTCCTCTTTTGATTATATTCATTAAAATAGGGCCTAGTTATATAAATATTTCTTTTTAATTTACTGTTTTTGCTTCTCTTCTATCAATTTTTTTAATTCTGCAGCTTGTTCTTCTATTTTTTGAAGGTATGATAAGTCTTTAAAGTGTTCATCTGCACATTCTTTACAGTAGTACTCATTTGAGTCTTTTATAGCAAATTCTGCTTCTTCACCACAAATAATACACTTTTTAGACCCCATTTACTTAAAATTAGTTATTTCCTTTTATAAATCTTTTGTAGATTTGTTCATAGCAAATTCCAAAAACTTTTTATTTAAGATGTTATTAGAGAGTAGTTATGGGGCGAATGGATTTTATTAAGAATTTAAGACCTTTAAGTGATCAAGAGAGTGTAAGGCTTAATTGTATTGAAGGGACTGTAAATAAAAAAAGATTTAAGCTGATTAAAAGATTGTTGAAACAAAAGAAGATTTCTATTGATATGATTAGGTTGAAGACTTCTTTTTTTGAAGCTGTTGAGTTTCCTCATATCAAAGCTTTGGTTAAGAGTGTTGATGCATCAGATGTTAATAAAGATATAAGGAAAGACATTGAAAAAAGGTTATTTGAAGATTTTTCTAAAAAGGTATTTTCTGCTATTTCAGGCTGTATTGCTCCTAATATTCAAGGAATGGAGCATATTAAAAAAGCAGCTACATTACAATTATTTTCAATACAACCAATTCATATTTTGCTTTTAGGAGACCCTTCTGTAGGAAAAACAGATATTCTAAGGGCTGCTTTTACTTTAAGCCCTATTTCTTCTTTTGGGTTGGGAAGCGGAACAAGTGGGGCTGGATTAGCTGTTGCAGTAAAAGGAAAGGATATTAGAAAGGGATTATTACCATTAGCTGACAAAGGCATTTGTGCAATTGATGAGCTTAACTTAATGAAGAATGAGGATCTTGCTGCTTTGTACAATGCTATGGAAAAGGGTTTTGTAAGCTATGATAAGGGTGGAAACCATTATAGATTTGATGCAAGAGTCAAGGTTTTGGCAACAGCAAATCCAGAAGGAGACAGCTTTAAAGCAAATAATATAGAGGAACTAAAAAAACAGATGCCTTTTGATCCTGCTTTATTAACAAGATTTCATTTGACTTATATAATAAAAAAACCCAGTACAAAAGAATTTAAGAAGATTACTGAGAAGATTATAAGTGATGAGAAAAATGAATTGAGCCAGGATGATATTGATTTTATTAAATCATATGTTAAATATACAAATAAAATAGAAAAGGTTGAGTTTCCTAAAGAAATGCAGAAAAAGGCTATTGATTTTATAGATAACATTAAGAAAAATGAGGATAAGTATGTAATTGATGTTTCTCCTAGGCTTGTTATTGGGTTTATGAGGCTTTGTAAGGCATTGGCAAAGATGGAGGCAAGAACCAGAGTTGAGGAAAAGGATGTTGAAAGGGTTAAAGATGTTCTTTTAAATAGCTTGATAATCAAAGAAGCGTGACCGCAAACTTTTTATACTAAAAATTAATCTCTTTTTTTATGGAGGGATTGTTTATATGCTGAATTTTATGAAGGATTTTGTAAATCGTTATTTTAAGAATCTATTTAAGAATAAAAAGAATATTAGGTTAGGGTTATACGGCCCTCCAAATGGAGGAAAAAGCACTCTTGCAAATAGAATATGTACAGATTGGTTAGGAGAAGAGATGAGTTCTGTTTCTAATATAGCTCATGAAACAAGAGAAATTCAAATAAAAGAGCAGATAACTGTTAAGGATAAGAAAGGCAAAAAAGAGCTTGCTTTTAATCTTGTGGATACTCCTGGAATTGCTACAAAGATTGATTATGAGGAGTTTTTAAAAGCTGGTATGAAAGAGAAGGAAGCTAAAAAAAGAGCAAAAGAGGCAACAAAAGGAGTTATTGATGCTATTAAATGGTTAGATGATATGGATGGTGTTGTTGTTGTTTTAGATAGCACAAAGGATCCTTATAGTCAAGTTAATATCACAATAGTAGGAAATCTGGCTGCAAGAAATATTCCTGTTTTAATTGCTGGTAATAAGGTAGATTTGAAAAAATCTGATCTTAAAAAGATACAAGCAGCATTTCCTCAATATAAAGTTGTAGGACTTAGCGCCAAATATGGCAATAATGTTGATAAATTTTATGATACATTATTTAAAGTTATGAAATAAAAGAGGTAATAACAATGGTAACATTACAATTTGTGCCTTACAATGAAATAGCTGGTTTGAGTTCAGTTGGAAGAATTAGGATGCTATTAAATATAGCAAAAGAGAACAAGATTGTGTTATTGCAGGGAAGATTGAAAAAGGAAGAAGAAACTGAATTAATTCAAGCAACAATGGAAGAGATAAATAAAGAGTTTAAGGGAATTGAGTTAGCTGTAATTGATCCAAATGTGAATAAATCAGGAGGATATACTGGATTTAAGGAAGGCATTGTCAATAGTTTATTAGGCAATAGATCTGGTATGACTATTATAGGTCCTGCTTCTATTGTTAAAGATATTAAAAAGGATCCTAGCAAAATTGAGCTTTTAACAAAAGAGAAAAAGAATGGAAAAAGTAATAGAAATAGCAGAAATGGCAAAAGAAAGAAATAGGTCTTAAAAAGAGGAAGATAATGCCACACCAATGCGTTAGATGCGGTACATTATATGATGATGGTTCTAATGAGTTATTAAAAGGATGCAAATGTGGCGGTAAGTTGTTCTTTTATATTAAAAAAGAAAAGTTAAAGGAAATCCAGGAAAGAACAGTCCAACTTACAAAAGAAGAAAAAGAGCAGATTGAAAAGGATGTATTTGATCTTGTTGGAAGTGAGATTGATAGAGATCAACCAATTGTTCTTGATTTAGAAAGTGTAAGAGTTATAAAACCAGGAAAATATGAACTTGATCTTGTTAATTTGTTTAAGAAAGAACCTCTTGTTATTAGATTAGAGGAAGGAAAATATATGATTGATTTGATTCAGAGTTTTAAAGATATTTTAGATGGTAAGGAAGAAGAATAATTTTATTTTTTTGTTATTATTTCTATGACACCTCTGTGCTTTAGAGGATGATCTTTTCCAATCAACTCTTTCGATGGTTGACACCGACGAGCGACATAAAATCACTTCGTGATTTTAGTCCCTCTATTTCTTTGTAATTATTTCTATGGCATCTCTATGCTTTAAAGGATGATCTTTTCCAATAACTTGTTTTGTTCTTACATCTATTGCTCTAATAAAATT
>JAHWIT010000129.1 GCA_019322455.1 Candidatus Woesearchaeota archaeon | reverse complement strand
AGATCAACAATAGGCTATGCTAAATTAGAAGGTCCATTAAAGGTTGTAGAAAGAGCAAAAAAGCCAATATTAGAACCAGAATTAAATTATGAATACAATCTTGAAGATCCCAGAATTGTAGAGATTGATGGAACATATTATCTTACTTATATCTCTTATGATGGAAAAAATGTACATATTGCTTATGCAACAAGTAAAGACCTTAAACACTTTAAAAAAGAAGGAATTATTTCTCCAGAAATAACATATGACGAAGCAGAAGATCTATTTAAGGGTTGTAGATTAAAAGACAGATACTTTCTTTTTGAAGCCTATTATAAAGATAAAGTTGGAAAAGATGTACTCTTATGGAACAAAGATGCCTTTTTATTTCCAAAAAAATTTAATGGAAAATTCGCTCTAGTTCATAGAATTCTGCCAGATATACAAGTAATATACTTTAAAAGATTTAAAGACCTCACATTAAACTTTTGGAAAAGATATTTCAAAAACCTAAGTAATTTTGTTATTCTTCAATCAAGGCATTGGTATGAAACAAGAAATATTGGTGGTGGCTGTCCTCCAATCTTAACAGATAAAGGATGGCTTTTAATCTATCACGCAGTAGATGACATGGATGTAGGAAGAACATATAGAGCAGGAGCAGCTTTATTAGACAAAAAAGACCCAAGAATAGTAATTGGCCATAGTCATAATCCATTATTCTCTCCAGAGGAAAAATGGGAGAGAAAAGGCAATGTAGATAATGTTGTATTTCCTAGCGGTACTGCTCTTTTTGATAAAAAACTCTATATATACTATGGAGCAGCTGATAAACGAATCGCAGCTGTTTCTTTAAATATCAATGAACTTGTAAAAGAGCTAATAAAACAATAAATAAATATATATGTATCTCCCTATATTATAGTAACGATAATTTTATAAAATATTGTCTTTTCTCAATCCCTATAGGTGTTTAGAATATGGAAAAACAACCATGTGTTTTGTATATGGGAACATTTCCACCAAGAGAATGTGGAATTGCTACATTTACAAAAGATTTAACAGATGCGATAGATGACAAATTCTTCCCAACAATCAGATCAAGAATTCTTGCTTTAAATAGAAATGGAGTAAATATCTATAATTATCCAAGAAAAGTACTATTTCAGATAACTGATAATGATATAGATGCTTATGTTAACACAGCTAAAAGAATAAACAATATAGATTCAATTAAATTAATAAATATTCAGCATGAATTTGGTATTTTTGGAGGAGAACATGGATCCTACCTTATCTCCTTCTTAGATGTCATTGAGAAGCCTGTTGTTATAACATTCCATAGCATTTTGCCGGATCCAGATGAAAAATTAAGACAAGTTGTAAGAGACATAGCAGAGAGAGTAGAATCTATTATTGTTATGACAAAAACCGCAGTTAAGATTCTTAGAGAAGATTATGGAGTTAAAAGCAAAATAAACCTAATACCTCATGGAGTACATACAGTAGCATTTGAAGAACAAATAAAAGAAAAAAGAAGATTAGGATTAAAAGACAAAATTGTATTATCCTCATTTGGTATGATTAGTCCTGGAAAAGGATATGAGCATGTTATTGAAGCCTTGTCTGATATTGTAAAGAAATTTCCAAATCTTATTTACTTGATTGTAGGAGAAACACATCCAGTAATAAGAAAACAAGAAGGTGAAAAATACAGAAACTTCTTAGAAAAAAAAATAAAAGAACTAAACCTTCAAAATAATGTCAAATTTTATAACAAGTATCTAAAATTAAATGAAATAATACAATACATTAAATCAACAGACATCTATATCTCTTCTAGTCAAGACCCAAATCAAATCACAAGTGGTACATTAGTCTATGCCATGAGCTGCGGCAGGCCAATTATATCAACTCCTTTCTTGCATGCAAAAGACATAATAACAAATGAAAGAGGAAGGCTGGTAGGATTTAAAGATCCCAAATCATTTTCAAAAACAATCTTAGAATTATTATCTAATAAAAATTTAAGAAGAGATATGGAAAAAAGTGCATACTCTTATACAAGACATATGACATGGTCTAATGTTGCATTATCATACGCAAGAGTATTCAAAACCTATCTAACCTTGCCTGAAATCTATGTCAAAAGAATACCTGAGATCAATACAACACACTTAAATAGACTAACAGATAATTTTGGCATTATTCAATTTGCAAACTATGCAATCCCTGATGTTGAGAGTGGATATACATTAGATGATAATGCAAGAGCATTGTTTGTCTGTGGAAAATACTATAACAGATTTGGAGAATATAAACAATTAAGGTTAATAAAAACATATCTAGATTATATAAAATATGTTCAAGCTAAAGAAGGAAAATTATACAACTATGT
Source organism: Candidatus Woesearchaeota archaeon (assembly GCA_019322455.1). Taxonomy (GTDB): domain Archaea; phylum Nanobdellota; class Nanobdellia; order Woesearchaeales; family WJKL01; genus JAHWIB01. The sequence continues at coordinate 7,735 of JAHWIT010000129.1, read as the reverse complement.
AGATAAACATAAAAAAATAAACTTTAAAGAATTCAGTGCAGATGCTCATGGAAGAGCAGTATATGTTCTAGGATATGTAACAGCATTAAAACTATTGCCTCATGATCTAAAAAAACAAGCAAAAAACATTTTATTAAAAGCATTGCCTCCTATTAAAGAATTCTTAAGCCCAAGATCTCTAGCATTCAGTTTAATTGGAATATATTATTATAATAAAAATAATTATTCAGAAAACAACATAACTGAGATAAAAAGATTAGCTGATTATTTAGTTTCATTATATGAACTTAATTCTGATGAAAATTGGAAATGGTTTGAAAATAAACTAACTTATTCCAACAGCAGACTGCCTGAATCCCTCTTTTATGCATATCTTGCAACAAGAGAACAAAAATATCTTGATATTGCAAAACAAAGCCTTGATTTCCTAATCTCAAAAACATTTCATAATGGAATCTTTGCTCCAATTGGACACAATGGATGGTGTGTAAAAGACAAACATCATGCTTTATATGACCAACAGCCTGTTGATACAGGATGTATGGTGCAAGCCCTTATTTTAGCTCACAAAGCAACTGGTGAAAAAGAATATGTAAAATATGCCTCAAATGCATTCCATTGGTTCTTAGGTAAAAACTTCTTACAACAAATGGTATATGATGAAGAATCAGGGGGCTGCTATGATGGTGTTGGAGAATCCACAGTCAATGTTAACAGAGGAGCAGAATCAACACTTGCCTACCTTACTGCAAGGCTTTGTTTGTTAAGCATCTAATTCTAAAACATGTGTATCCCAAGTCACCATTTATGGTCAGTGAGTGCAGGTAGCCAGACGAACGGTACCCGCATGAGCGAAGCGAATGTGACTTTTCGCTCCGAGTCTGACTCTTCGCAAGTATCGTAAGACTGCATAGCTATAGTGCGATATCAAGCAAAGCTCTTTGTTCGCACGTAGCAAACGAGACTTGAGACACACCCTTAAAACCAAAACCTATAAATACAAGAAAATAAGTTATAATTAAAAAAGAGGTTTATAATGAAAAGATATGATATAATTACAGTTGGTTCTGGGGTTGTTGATATATTTATTTATACTGGTTTGCATGAATCAGTTGCAAAAGGTAAAAAGGTTATGTGCTATCCAATAGGAGGCAAGATAGCAGTCAATAAAATCCATTATGATATTGGTGGAGGAGGAACAAACACAGCAGTATCCTTTTCCCGTTTAGGAAACAAAGTTGCATATCTAAGCAAATTAGGAGAAGACAATTGCAAGAAAATCCTAGATTTGTTAAAAAAAGAAAAAATTGATTTTATAGGCAAAGTAGGAAAAGAGTTTAATGGCTTCTCAGCAATATTAGACAGCAAAGAACACCATAGAACAATCTTTACTTACAAAGGCTCAAATGATTTTCTTGGAAAAAATGATCTAGATCTTAAAAAGCTTAATACAAAATGGTTTTATTTCTCTTCAATGCTTGGCAAATCATTCAAAACTCAGCAATTCCTAGCCTCTTACGCTCATAAAAATAAAATAAAAATAGCATACAATCCAAGTGAATACCAGGCTAAAAAAGGCATTAAATATCTTAAAAAGATTTTAAAATATACTACAATATTGATCTTAAACCTTGAAGAAGCTCAGTTATTGTCAAGAAAAAAGAATTTAATAGATGTTATTAAAAAATTAAATGCAGCAGGTCCTAAAATAGTCTGCATTACAAATGCATCAAAGCCTGTTTTTGTTTATGATGGAAATACTAATTTGCTTTACTCAGCAATGCCTCATGATATCAAGGTTGCTGAAACAACAGGAGCAGGAGATGCATTTGCATCAAGCTTTGTTGCAGGCATAATAAAAACAAATAGTATAGAATCCTCAATAAAACTTGCCATAACAAATTCAGAATCAGTTATCCAGCATATAGGAGCAAAGAACAAATTATTAACCTTGAATGAAGCAAAGAAAAAAATAAAGAAAAAGAAAATTGTGATTTCAAAAAAATCTATGTAAAACCTCTTCTCATCCTTCTACGCATTATTTTGTAATTTCCATGATTTAAAACATTAAGATTATAGGAAGAAAAAGAAACTTATTAATAATAGTATTATAGATTTAATTCTAAAAGGAGGTATATTATTATGAAAAAAATAATGAGTTTATTGGTTGTTATGGTTTTATTCTGCTCTGTTGCTTTAGCACAGAGAGGAATTCATGAACCAGGAACAGGAATAGAAAATTCAGAATTACGAGAGGCAGCAAGAGGAACAGGACAAGGATTAGCAGCAGGACAAAGAGTTAGGGTGCAAGAGGGAACATTTACAAACAAATATGGACAACGGATGATGTTAAATAGGCAAGCTAATAACAGGATTCATTTCGAAGTTGGTGGAGTTTCTGTAGAATGCCCTATATGTGGCCAGAATGTGACTGAAGAGAGATTTCAAAATAGAACAAGGCTCTATGCAAATTTAAGAAGTGGTAGGGATGCAGAAATTAAAGTAATGCCTGATACTGCTTCAGAAACAGCATTACAAAGATTAAGATTAAGGAATTGTGATGAAAACTGCACTATTGAGCTAAGGGAAGTGGGCGCTGGAAACAGAACAATGGCTGCGTATGAAGTTCGAGCCCAAAGGAACTCAAGAGTTTTTGGCTTGTTCAGGGCAAGAATGAATGTTCAGGCACAGGTTGATGCAGAAACAGGAGAAATGATACAAGTAAGAAAACCCTGGTGGGCATTCTTGGCAACAGAAGCTGAGTAAAATAAATTATTTTTTTTCTATTTTTTTCTTGCTAAATAAATTCTTTGTCATGTTTACAATCCATTTCCAATGCAGTGCTAAATGGATTATGACTAATAGAACCATTATTATTCCTGCCCAATCATGAATTATTTTCCAGGTTCCTTTTGTAATTCCCAGGAATTCATACAATCTTCCTCCTCTAACCTGGCTTGGAAGAAAAAAGAATATTGCAAGCCCTGTAGCTGCTGTAATAATAAAAGAAACTGCCATTAATCCATCAATAATATAATTTATTTTTGGTTTGTTCATTCTTTATAGTCTACTAAGAAATTATTTTTTCTTTTTCTCTTTTTTAAGCAATAACCATATTATAAATCCAATTAGTGCTATTACTACAATAGTCCCAATTATTGTTATATTATTGTAATAGATTCCTGATCTTTCTAATCTTGCTAGTGCTTCTGGTTCTAAGAAAGATATTTTTCCTATATATTCTGCGAATACATCTATATCTAAACACTTATTGGGATAATTGCATATACCATATTCTCTTCCTTCAGAAAGGCAGCAAACAGTTCCTTCTTCACATTCATCATCTGACTGGCATAAAAATTCAAATGATTGACAGTTCTCCATACATATTCCAACATCCTTGTCTTCATATATAAGACAGCATTGTTCTCCAGGACAACCTATATCATTTCTACATAAATCCTTATATTCAACTTTATATACAACAAGTCCTGTAATTGTTGCTCCTAAAAAAAGAACTGAAGCTATTAAAGCAACAATGAATATTGTTATTAAGCTTTTATCCTTCATTTTTTACTTATCTTATCTATTATCTCTTTAAATATTTTTTTATATTCAGGATTAATTTCAACAACTGGTTTCATCTTTATTGTTGATTCAACAAAATCTTTTCTATAAGGTATCTTTCCAATTATTGGAATTTTTGCTTTTCTTGCAAAATTTTCTATTTTTTTGCAGAATTTATTTGCAAGATCAAATTTATTGATTACAATTCCATGCTTGATTCCAAAATGTTTTGCAAGATACAATACTCTCTTTAAGTCATGCAAAGCAGAAGGTGTTGGTTCAGTGACAGCAACAATATAATCTGTTCCAACTAATGAAGCTATAACAGGGCAGCCAACTCCTGCTGCAGAATCTATTAAAGTTATATATGCATTAAACTTCTTATTTATTTTTTCTGAATATTTCCTTACCTCTGCCACAACCTCCCCAGAAGCTAATTCTCCTAACTTCAATTCTCCTGAAACTAAAAAAACACCATAGTTTTTTCCAGTAGATATTATTCCTATATCTTTTTTAGATTCACTAATCGCTTTAGTTGGACAAGAAACAATACATGCCTTACATCCAATACAAACATCCTTTACAAAAGCAGGATATTTGCCTTTTACAAACACAATTGCATCTTGCTTGCAAACAGTAGCACATTTTCCACATTTTGTACATTTCTTAAAATTCCATTTAGGAATTGGCTGGTAAACAGTTGCATATTTCTTCAGTTTTATTGATAACAATAAATGATCATTAGGACATTCTGCATCTGCATCCACCAACATTACTTTATTGTTTCTTGCAAACTCTACTGCCAAAGCTACAGATACTGTTGATTTTCCTGTTCCTCCTTTTCCGCCTGTGATTGCTATTTTCATCTTCTTTTTTATCTAAATCCAAAAAGCCTGCTTATACCTACAAATTTGCCAGACTTTAACATCCAATATATCAAATAAATAAACAATAATATCAAAATAATAAATAATATTAACAAAAAAATGCTGATTTCTTTCTCTACAGGAGTTTCTTTTAGTTGAACTTGTGCTTTTTTATCTTTGCTCATTCTTTCTTAACAATTATCGCTTCAACAGGGCAGATATCAACTGCTTCCTTATTACATCCTAATTCTTCAACTTCTATTTTCTTTGCCACTGCTTTGTCTTCTTTCATTTCAAAATTATCACATTGTGCAGCACAAGCCCCGCATCCAATGCATTTTTCCTTGTCTACCTTAATTTTATATGCCATTTTATCACCTTTTATCTTATTTTTTTAGATCTTGAACTTTCTCTATAATCTCAAGTTTTTCTATAAGCTCCTTTGTTAATTTGAGCACATTTGGATTCCTGACTTCTTTATGTTCTCCATTTTCCGTATAGAAAAAATTTTCATCTGGTTTTGAGTTTGATATTACTTTTACACACACCAAATCACCATCTTCTTTAAATCCATATTTTATCCAATATTCTTCTTTCACTTTCATCACCTCATTTTTTATCCCCTCTATTTTAGTATTAATGATGCCCGCAGCCCTCTGTCAAATCCTCTAATTTGTCAAGATTATCAATAACCTCTTTTACTGTTGTATAAGTGCCTGTCTTTAACTTAACTCCTTTTTCAGCAAATAAACTAATTGCTCTTCCTCCAATGCCTTGTGCATAAACAGTTGTTGGATTAACTGCTTCAACTATCTGGTCAACTGGAGATTTTGTTGGGTCTGCATGGTCTAGAACATTCTCAATTATCTCAAGCTTTTTTGTTTCAGTATCATATAAGCCAAAGAAAGGTGCATGTCCAAAATGAGAAGATATCTCTGAATCCATTCCATTATCATCCAATAATGGGAAGAATATTCTTTCTTTATCTTTTTTCATTTCTTGCTTCAAACCAGTATGAGCTTCAGCAAGTTCTGTAATTTCATTCAATCTTCCTTTGATAAAATCACCAATCACTTCTTTTATTTTTCCAGACGCTTGATATGCCTTTATTCCAAATTGCTCTAAAACATCTGATGCATTTGGTCCTAGATTTCCTGTTATAACTGCTTCAACTTCCTCTTCTGCAATTGTTTGAGCAGCTGCTATTCCTGCTTTTCCTGATTGAGCAGCAGCTATATTTTCTACTGCTTTAAACTCCTCAATCTTTTTATCTTCAATATCTACAATAATAAAATAAGGACATCTTCCAAATCTTTGGTCTACATTATCATTTAATGTTTTTCCAGTTGAACTTATTGCTATTTTCATTTTTATCTAACCTCTTCCTCTTGTCATAATGCTGCCGCATTTAGGGCATTTTCGTTTAAAACATGGAACTCCTCTTTGATGAGGCATTCCATGCCCGCATTTCGGACAAATACATTCTCCTCCTGGTCCTAAGCCTCTTCCGCCCATTCTTCCTTTCCATTCAAACTTTCTTCCTAAAGGTCCTCTATAAATTGTCTCTTTGATCTTATGAGACTCAATCTGTACAACAGCATATTTAACTGATGGTATTGCCTCATGTATTTTTTCTTCTAATCTTTTTGTTATTCCAGAAGCTTCTTCTACTTTTAATTTTGGGTCAAGCATTATTTTTAATTCTGCAAAAATAGCTGGCCCTAACTTTCTAGTTCTAAGTTCAGATAACTTAATATTTTCTTTTTTTATAACATCCTTTATTTGGTTTTCAATCTCCTCTCCTGCACTTACATCTAATAAACTATCTGTTGTTTTTTTACCTAATGAAACTGATTCAATTAAAATATAAACTCCTATCGATAAAGCTAATACTGCATCAAGATGAAGCCAATATTTAGTTAAGAATAATCCAATAAATACACCAATGGAAGCTAACACGTCAACTCTTGAATGCTGGCCATCTGCAATTAAAGCCATGCTTTCAAATTTTTTTCCTGCTTTTATTTTTATCCTAGCCATTACTTCATTTATTATAGCAGAAAAAGCCATTACTCCTAATGTTAAACCTGTTATTGAAAGTTCTTTAACAGCGTAAAAACTAGTAATTGCTTCATAGATAATCCATAATGATGTTGCTAAAAGAATAACTGTTATAACTAATCCAGTAAAAACTTCAATTTTATAATGCCCATATGGATGCTCTTTGTCTACTGGTTTTTTTGCTGCCTTTATACCTAAATAACTTAGTGCTGAAGAAACAATGTCCATTCCAGAATGAAATCCTTCTGCAATCACTGCAGAAGATTTGCTAATTATTCCTACAGCTATTTTTGATATAGCTAATACTAAATTTGCTAAAACTCCTAAAATTGATATCTTTTCTTTTTCTTCCATTTACTGTCCTCTCATCATTTGACTGCCGCATTTAGGGCATTTCAAGCTAATACAAGGAACTCCTCTTTCTTTAGTTTGTTCATAACCGCATTTAGGGCATTTACAAGTCATAGCAGGGCCTCCAAATCCCATGCCTCTGCCGCGTCCTCTTCCCATTCCAGGTCTTATTGATTGTGTCATTTTATATGTGCCTCCTTCTATTCTTATAGCCTTGCCATTAACTATAGCATCAGCTATTTTTTTTCTTGCAGATATAACAAGCCTGTGGAATGTTGGCTGTGATATTTTCATCTTTTTAGCAGCTTGTTCCTGGTCCATCTCTTCAAGATCCTTTAATCTAACTGCCTCAAACTCATCTACAGTCAAGATTACTTCTGAAAGCTCTCTTAACCTGATTCCAGCAGGCTTAAAATAAGTTATATTTGGCAAAAAGCCAACTCTTCTGAATAATTTTGGTCTTGGCATTTTTTTATTCAATTAGTCTTTATTAATTCTCCAAAAACCTTTTTATTTATACATGTAGCATTTCCCTCATCTGTATCAAGATGCACTGCTAAATTGTGATTAGGTCCTATTCTTACTGATAACTTATTATATATTGTTTCCTTTTCTCCATTAATCTTTATACTTATATATTTCTTAGCTTTAATGCCTAATTCTTCTGCCTGCTCTTCTGATACATGAATGTGTCGTTTTGCTACAATAACTCCTTTTTCTAATATTATACTTCCTTTAGGTCCTTGTACTTTTATTCCTGGTGTTCCTTCCAGGTCTCCTGAAATTCTTAAAGGAGCATTTATATTTAAATTCACTGCATCTGTCTTTGACAATTCTACTTGTGTTTGATCTCTTCCAGGTCCTACTATCCTCACATTATTTATTCTCTT